>UQCL01000018.1 GCA_900539505.1 uncultured Campylobacter sp.
GCAGCGTAGTCTCGTGGGCTCGGAGATGTGTATAAGAGACAGATATATATGCTCAGTATTTTCGCCTTTATTACATACATGGTAGAAAATAACTTTTTTAGTTATGAGATATTTAAAATAGGTAATATGCCGATTTTTGCCTTGGCGTTTTTATACGGTCTTTCAATGTATATAGTTTTGCATATGTTTGCTATTTTATCGGCATATTCATTTTTTCAGAGAGACTGCTGTTTTGGCGTATTATTTGCTATACCGGCTCTTGTTGTGGCTTTAGTTTTCCCTTGTTGGGTATACAAGAATACAAAAACGCCATGGAGAATTATAATAATATATTCTGTGTCACTTATATTGTCTTTATTATTGGCATATGCTTTCTACAATAGGAGTAATGAGGAGGCAAAAAATGTTATTATTTCAATTCTAGTTCTTATGCTCGGATTGTATTTAGGCAGTCTTTTTCTTGTGCCAAAATTTTATGCTGACTTATATAGTTTATTTTTGAGATCATTGAGCCTGGCTGCGGATAATGCAAAAATATATTTAAAAAATGAAAATAGATCCGTTCGCGGTAAACTAATTTTCGATGACGGCAAATACGCTTATGTGGAATTTAATCGCACGGATAGAGATTGCGGCGGCATTGGTGCTACCTGTGATCATATAATAAGAAAGAAAGTCCCTAGCGAAGATGTGAGTATTTTTGTTTCGCCGGAGCAACAGCAAGATAAGAAGTCCGCAGCAAAACTACAAGAAGCCAAACAATCTAAAGCAAAATAATCAAGAATTTAAAAGCGCGTGTTTTCGCTTTTAAATTCCATTCATGCGCCTTTTCAAATCCCCTTTTAAATTAAATTTAGCTATACTCCCGCGCAATTTTGCGATTAAGGATTAAATATGAAAGAGATTAAAAGCCTAAGCGAGCTTCAGGCTTTTGCAGATAAAGTTCGCGCCAAAAAGGGCTATCGCGATCCGATGATGTGGGCGATCGGGCGCGTATTTAAGGGGCGTGCGGAGGAGCACAAAAGCCTAAGTGTGAATTACGCGCACGTAAATTTTAAAGATGGGCTAGTAAGCGCAGCAGTGCTAATCCATGCTCTAGCCGAGTGCGGCGAGGTCGTGGATTTTAGCGGTAGTGAGTGCGTCCTTCCGCTAACGCACAAAGCCCTAAAAAAGGCGATCGAGGCCTTAAAATTTCTGCAGCCAGACGCCAAAGAGGGCGCGCACAAAAATCTGCAGGTGCTACTTGCGGTTAAAGAGGCGATGAAATCGGACGAGCACGCGAGCTTTTGCGCTAGCTTTATCTTTGAGGATACCGCGCCGAAAAGCGTCGAGAGCGTCTATCTCAAGCTTTACGCGCTTTCGCTAAATCTCTGCGAGCCGCGCACGCTCAATCTAGATGGCGCATTTAGCGTGCTTCCGAACGTCGCATGGGACGAAAATGCCCGCCCGATCGAGCTTTGGTGGCTGCGTGAAAACGAAATCCATTTAAAAATGCAAGGCCGCTATCCACGCATAATCAGCGTAGATAAATTTCCGCGCTACCTAAGCCACGTCGTACCGCCGCAAAACGTGCGGATTTTAGATGACGCGAAGGTGCGTTTGGGTGCGCATATCGCCGCGGGTACGACCGTGATGCCGGGCGCTGCGTATGTGAATTTCAACGCAGGCACGACCGGCAGCGTTATGATCGAGGGGCGCGTCAGCAGCTCGGTCGTCGTGGGCGAGGGCAGCGACATAGGCGGCGGTGCGTCGATTTTGGGCGTGCTAAGCGGCACCAACGGCAATGCCGTGAGCATCGGCAAGCACTGCTTGCTGGGCGCAAACTCCGTCACGGGTATTCCGCTAGGCGACCGCTGCATCGTGGATGCCGGCATCGCGGTACTTGAGGGCACGAAGGTTTTCATCGCGCAAAAGGATCGCGAGGCGCTAGCAGCGCTAAATCCAGGCTTTGCGTTCGATCGTGAAATTTATAAAGGGCTTGAGCTTGCCGGGCTTAGCGGTCTGCACTTCCGACAAAATAGCCAAAGCGGGCAGATTACGGCAAGCATTAGCAAGCGTGCGATCAAACTCAACGCGGAACTGCATTAAATTTATAAATTTAAACGGCGGGCGCGGATTGGCTGGAGCTTTTTTTTAAACTGCGTTAAATCTATAACTTAAACGGCGAGTTTGAAAAAGATACGGACGATCTCGCCGCACGCCGCTTTGAGCGAGCGCATGCGATCCGTCGCAAAATTTCTACTCATAGAATTTTGCGCGGAATTTAAAGAATTTTTGCCGCGATTTAGAAAATTTCTAGCGGTGATTTATGGAATTTACGCCGCTATTTTAACGTAAGTAATTTTGGCGGCTAGCGGATTTTTGCCGTGCAGAGGGTTCTTAAATTTTAAAAATAGATTGAATTTAAAATTTGAATATGATAGATTTCAAATAAAAATAAGGAGATAAAATGAAAAAATTTATACCCGCCTTGTTCGGCGTATTTATCTGCAGCGCAGCGCTTGCGGGAGATGCCGATGCCGATGCCGAGCGCTGCAAGGCTTTGGCGGACGCCGTAAATGGGCACAGTCACCCCGCGACTAAAAATATAGAGTTGAGCGCGACTACATGCGAGGGCGATAAATTTGTAATTCCTACGATTCTAAAAAATGAAATTTGGGACAAAGTAGATCCCAAAATCAAGCAAAATTTTGAAAGCAT
Source organism: uncultured Campylobacter sp. (assembly GCA_900539505.1). Taxonomy (GTDB): domain Bacteria; phylum Campylobacterota; class Campylobacteria; order Campylobacterales; family Campylobacteraceae; genus Campylobacter_B. Next base: position 2,701 of record UQCL01000018.1, read on the forward strand.
TTTGCGCGTCAACAGGCAAAAGGACGTCTGCGCGATGATGAAAGCGGGCGGTCTAAATCGCATAGGCGTACGAGAATTTCTGCAAAGTGGCGAAAAAATCGCCGATCTGACCTATACGCGCAAAGATTGCGGCTTGGAATAAAATTTCAAAGGAGAGATAATGGAAGTGCCTCAAGCGGCGTATAGCAGAGATAAAATCATCGTTCGCACCGGTGCGATCGGTATCATTTCAAATGTAATTTTAGCGGCATTTAAGGGCGTCGTGGGACTGATTTCGGGCTCGATCGCGATCGTGCTTGATGCCGTAAATAACCTAAGCGACGCGCTTTCGTCCGTCATTACGATCGTGGGCGTACACCTTGCTAGCAAGCAGCCCGATCGCGCGCACCCTTTCGGGCATGGTAGGATCGAGTATCTAAGCGCGATCGTAATCGCCGTCATCATCCTATACACCGGCGGCGTCTCGCTCGTTGAATCGATCAAAAAGATCATTCATCCGCAAGCGGCGAATTATAATGTGGTTTCGCTCGCCATAATCGCCGTAGCCGTCGCGGCGAAATTTAGCCTGGGGCTCTATACGCAAAAGACGGGCGAGCGCGTAAATTCTGACTCGCTCATCGCTAGCGGCGTGGACGCCAAATACGATGCGCTCGTATCGCTAGCCACTCTCGTAGCGGCTTTGATTTCGCTTATTTTCAGGCTGAGCTTGGAGGCGTATCTGGGCGCGATAATTTCGGCGCTTCTAATCAAAACGGCGTATGAAATTCTGCGCGATACGATCAGTAAGCTTTTGGGCTCGCGCCCGAGCCTGGAGCTGACGAATGAAATTTACGACGTCGTGCGCGGCTTTGAGGGCGTCATCGGCGCGTATGATCTGATGTTTCATGACTACGGGCCCGACAAGATGGTCGGCAGCATCCACATCGAGGTCGCAGAGGGTACGACCGCGGCGCAGATCGACGCTCTTACGCGCCGCATCCAAAACGCCGTTTTTGCGAAATTTAATATCATCCTAGACACCGTAGGAATTTACGCGTTTAATAAAAACGATCCGCGCGCCGCCGAGATCCGCGAACATATTAAGCAGATGGCGCTATCTCATGAGTTTGTTTCGCAGATACACGGATTTTATCTCGACGAGGAAAAGCGCTCGATCAGCTTCGACGTCATCGTCGATTTCGCAGCGCCCGATATGGAGGCGACGTTTCGCGCGGTCTGCAAGCAGGTGCGCGCGGCGTATCCGAACTACACGCTCATCATCACTCGCGATAGCGATTACAGCGGTTAAAATTTAAATTGCTCTAGCGGTTTAATTTAATCGCGCCGGCTCTCGCTTTCTCGCGCGCTCCTTCGGCGAAATTTCAGAATTTTAAGCTACAATAGGAGAAATTTATCGCAGCTCCGCGCGGCGCAAAAGCTGCAATAAACCGCGAGATGAAATTTGCGCGCAAAACCCGGCAGAAGCCCGCGCGCAAGGCAATGCAAAGAGAAATTTAAAAGGAAAAATATGGTTGAAATCAAAGATCTAACGATGCGCTTCGGCAAACAGCTGCTTTTTGAAAACGTAAATTTGAGCCTCGATAAGGGCAGGCGCTACGGTCTCATCGGCGCAAACGGCGCGGGCAAATCGACGCTGCTTAAAATTTTAAGCGGGCAGATCGAAGCAAGCAGCGGCGAAATTTTGATTGAAAGCGGGCTTAAAATCGGCGTTTTGGGGCAGGATCAATTCGCCTTTGAAAGTTTCAGCGTCAAAGACGCCGTACTCTACGGCAACAAGCGCCTTTATGACGCCGTGCGCGAAAAGACGCAGCTTTACGAAGCGGGCGAGTTTAACGACGAGATAAACGAGCGCCTCGGCGATCTTGAGATGATCTGCGCCGAGGAGGATCCCGCCTACGAGTACGAAACGCGGATCGAGAAAATTTTAAGCTCGCTGGGGCTAAACGACTTCGATAAAAAGATGAGCGAGATCGAGACGAGCGATAAATTTAAGGTCCTTCTCGCGCAGGTGCTCTTCCCGCGTCCCGACGTGCTGTTTTTGGACGAGCCGACCAATAACCTCGATATCGACGCCATTTCGTGGCTTGAGTTTGAGCTAAATCGCCACACGGGCACGCTCGTAGTCATCAGCCACGACCGCCACTTCTTAAACCGCGTCTGCACGGACATTCTCGACGTGGATTTTAGGCGGGTGCGCGAATTTAGCGGCAATTACGACGACTGGTTCATAGCGTCCAATCTCATCGCCAAGCAGGCGCAGTTTGAGCGCGAGAAAAAGCTCAAAGAGAAGGCGGAGCTTGAAAAATTTATCGCTCGCTTCAGCGCCAACGCAAGTAAGGCGAAGCAGGCCACGAGCCGTCAAAAACAGCTCGATAAACTCGATCTTAGCGAGCTTGCGACCTCTTCGCGCAGGGAGCCTAGCATTTTATTCAAGCCCGCCCGCGAGATCGGTAATGAAATTTTAGAGCTAAGCGGCGTGGATATGAGCTTCGGCGAGATTGAAATTCTGAAAAATTTTAACCTCAAGCTCGCTCACGGCGATAAGATCGCGATCATCGGGCGAAACGGCGTGGGCAAAAGCACGCTTTGCAAGATCATCATGGGCGAGCTCGTGCCGCAGCGCGGCAAGGTGCACATGGGCGCCACGATCGAGCCCGGGTACTTCGCGCAGGATACGAATAATAAAATTTCAGGCGAGCTCAAGCTCTACGAATATCTACAAAGCCCGCAGAATAGGGATCTGGATGAAATTCGCAAATGCCTTGGACGTATGCTTTTTAGCGGTGCGGAGCAGGAGAAAAGCGTGGGCAGCCTAAGCGGCGGCGAGAAACACCGCGTGATGCTAAGCAAGCTAATGCTGCAACGCCCGAACCTGCTGGTGCTCGATGAGCCCAACAACCACCTTGATCTCGAGGCGATCATCGCGCTTGGCGAGGCGCTGTATAACTTCGCGGGCTGCGCGATCTGCGTGAGCCACGACCGCGAGCTCATCGACGCGTTTGCAAATAGAATTTTGCATCTCAAAGGAGACGGCGAAATCGTCGATTTTAGGGGTACTTATGAGGAGTATCGCGAGAGCTTGGGAGCGAGCGATGATTGAGATCTGCGTAAACGGCGAGCCGCTGCAACTGGCGCAGGATATGAGCGTGAGCGAGTTTTTACGCCGGCGCGGACACGATCTACGCCTAGTAGCGCTCGAGCGCGACGGCGAAATTTTAAAAAAAGAGGCGTGGGAGCGCACGCAGATCTCAAGCGGCAAAAAATATGAGATCGTCGAGTTCGTAGGCGGCGGCTGAGGTCGGAGCTTTGGGTTATGTTAAAATTGCGGCGACCGAGGTTTAGATCCGCGCGGAAGCCGCTAAATTTTAATCGGTATGGCGACACAGCGGCTGGGGCTTAAAATTTGCACGCGCGTCGTTAAAATTTTAGCGGTACGGCGATATGACGGTGGCTAAATTTAGAAGCGAAACCGCCGAAATTTTAAACGGCGTAGCGACACTGAGATACGTCAGTACGGCGGACGCGGTAGAGCGGAGACATAGCGGCTTGGGTTTTTGAATTTATGAGAGAACTTGTCGCGTGGTTTTGGACTTACATCGGCAACGACTAAGCACGAAATTCTAAATTTTGTGTCGCAGCTTTAACGTAGGATTTTAAAGACCTGTGCACTGCCCCCTTGGTGGCAGTATCGCGCCGGATGAGGAAATTTTAAAATTTATGTCATAGCGCTTGAGCTTTAAAGATTTATGCGCCGTGCCGACGTCAGGCTTTAGAATTTAAGTCGCGGGATTTGGGCGTCGAGTTTTAAAATTTATGCCGCAAAATTTTGCGTCATCGCGCTTGGCAGCAGGCGCTTAAATTTTGTTCGCGAGTGCGCCAAACTCGGCTCGCGAGTGCGGTACGCGTTTAAATTTTGCCGATCGTGCCAAAGGACGACGCTAAATTTTAATGCGCTTTGCGGCGGCAAAATTTAGCGGTTTAGATTGCGCGCGCTTAGGCTTGAGCCGGGATTTGGCGCCGAGGGCATGAAATTTCGGCGGATTTGGCTCACGCGTAGCTGCAGATAGCGGCGCAGGCTTTTCATTACACGGCGCGATGTGATAGGGCAAAACGCTCGCGCACGGTAAAAGGCGGCTTGTGTCCGTGAATTTATACGACGGACGATAAATTTCAAAAAGCTTAAAGCCGGTCAAAACAAAGCGCATGATGCGGCGCTGAAATTTCATTGATCGGGCTAGCTTTAGAGCTGCGTGCGATTGATCGCCGCGCTTTGCGAGGCGCGATAAAAGCGCGCTTGCATTAAGTCCGAGTGAGGACGCGGCTGTTAATTAGTATTCTTTGCGAAAGGCTAGGCTTTGAAATTCTGCGTGCGGCGGCGTAAATTCGGCGAATTTCCGGCGGAGTGCGATGCCTATCTAGCAGGGATCGACGCTGTGCAAAGCGGCAAAAGCTAAGCGTAGATGCCCCACCAAAATCGTTAAAATTTGCGGCTTTGCGTGACGCAAAAAAGGCGCAGGGTCAAAGCTCGCGCGGCGAGACTCGGGCGCGCAAAAAGATAAAATTTAGGATCAAAATGCAGATAAAATTAAACGGCAAAGCTTACGAGACGGGCGCGAGCGACCTTGAGGGGCTTAAGCGCGAAGTTAAATTTAGCGGCGAGATCGCCGTGATAAACGGCTATGCGAGCACGCAAAATTGCGAGCTGAAGGCGGGTGATGAGCTCTTTTTGCTCACGCGCGGTGCTGATCTGGCGCCGCAGGAGCTTCGCGAGCTGATGCTTGCTCGCAACGCCCCTTCGGTAAACGAGGCGCTGCAAGGCTCGCGCGTGGCGATCTGCGGGCTCGGCGGGCTCGGCTCCAACGTCGCGATCCTTCTTGCGCGCGCGGGCGTGGGCGAGCTCTTTTTGATCGACTTCGACGTCGTCGAGCCGACCAACCTTAACCGCCAGCAGTACGAGATCGGCGATCTTTACAAGCCCAAGACGGCCGCTTTGAGCGAAAAAATCGCGCGCATAAACCCGTTCGTGCGCGTGCGAACCTTAAACGAGCGACTTACCGCGCAAAACGTAGCCGAAATTTTAAAAAACGAGCGTATAATTTGCGAGTGCTTCGACGACGCGGCGGCGAAAGCGATGATTTTTGGCGCATTCGGCGGCACGGATTCCTTTTTGATCTGCGCTAGCGGCATGGCGGGCAGCGGCGACGCCAACGAGATCCGCACGACGCGGCTCGGTAAAAACGTCTTCGTCTGCGGCGACCGCAAAAGCGCTGCGGCTCAGGGCGTGGGGCTGCTCGCTCCGCGCGTGGCGATCTGTGCCGCTCATCAGGCAAACGTCGCGCTTAGGCTGATTTTGGGCGAGGAGGGCTAAGCCCGGCCGCTCATCGCGCGCCTGTATTTCTAAATTTACGCGCCTTTGTACATTGCCGCTAAATTTAGCTTTGCGCGATTGTTTTTGAAAAGTATAGGGCGTTTCGGCGGGTATACAGCGCGTTTAAAAGCGGTATAAAATTTACTGCGCGCCGCGTAAATCTAGCCGCGCCGCATAAATTTAAAACTGCGCTCCGCCGCAAAATTTTAAACAGCGCTTTGAAATTTTGCGCCGTCTGTCTGCGAGATAAAATTTGACGGAAAATTTTAGGTTTCTATGCGGCGTCGTGCAGCGCGTAAAAATAGCGATAGAAGCAAGGCGCACATCTGCGCCGCAATCTCACGCTGTGTATAATGCACTGCGAGCGCCGATACGCGCTATCTGCGCCACGTATCAAAACGAAAATTTAAACTAAAGAGGATAGAATGGACGATAAACTAATCTTAGGCGGCAAGGAGTTTAGCTCGCGCCTGATAATGGGCTCTGGCAAGTTCGATCACGCGATGATCGACGCCTGCGTGCGGCACGCGGGCTGCGAGATCGTCACGCTTGCGCTGCGCCGCGTAAACGAAAGCAAGAGCCGCAATATCTTGGATTTCATCCCCCGCGGCGTCACGCTGCTGCCGAACACCAGCGGCGCGCGAAACGCCGAGGAGGCGCTGCGGATCGCACGGCTCGCGCGCGAGCTAGGCTGCGGCGACTTCGTAAAGATCGAGATCATAGGCGACAGCAAATACCTTCTGCCCGACAACGCCGAGACGATCAAGGCCTGCGAAGCCCTGGCGCGCGAGGGCTTCGTGCCGCTTGCCTACATGCACGCCGATCTGTGCGTCGCGCGCGATCTCGTAAGCGCAGGGGCCGCCGCCGTGATGCCTCTGGCCGCACCCATCGGCTCTAACCGCGGGCTGATGATGCGCGGGATGATCGAAATTTTGCTGGGCGAAATCGACGTGCCGATCATCGTAGATGCGGGGATCGGCGCGCCTAGCGAGGCCTGCGAGGCGATGCAGATGGGCTGCGCTGCGGTGATGGTAAATACGGCAATCGCCACGAGCGGGGATCTGGCGCTGATGGCGCGGGCGTTTGCGCTCGGCGTGCAGGCGGGGCGCGATGCCTATCTGGCGGGGCTCGGCGCCGTTTGCAAAACAGCTTGCGCAAGCTCGCCGCTAACTGGATTTTTACGCTAGCGGTTAAATTTAAGCGCGCTTGGTTGTGCGAGCCGTGTTTTTTGTGCCGAATTTGCATTTCTTGAGCTATAAATACATATCGCGCAAGGTTTTTGCGCCATGTGAGTTAAATCCCAGCGCGCTTTGTTAAGCCCTATGCCGAACGACATAAATTCCTCACTTCGCTAGGCATCTTAAAGCGCTGCGACGAAAAGTAATTTGACAGCGGTGCAACGCGCGGCAAGCTCGGCGATTAAATTTTAAAATTTAATCGGGCTGAAAGTAGCCCGATTAAGAGGAGCTAGATCGATCAGTGGGCTATTTTAGTATGTCGTATTTATCGCAGTATTCTCGTAAAGAGTCTTTATCGTAGCCGAATAACCCTGGGTGTTTTTTGCCCATTTCGCAGGCCTTTTGATAGTATTGTGTCGCCCTTGCTCTGTCGCCACCTGCTTCAAGAACTGAAGCAAAATTCCCGCACGCCATCCAACTTCCCGCATCGCAGGCTCTTCTGGCATATCCCATAGCCCGCGTCATATCCATTTTAACCCCTTTACCATTTGCATACATATAACCTAAATTGTTGCAGCCGTCTGCATATCCGCCGTCGCAAGCTTTATCGAATAGTTCGACAGCCTTTTTATAATCTTTTTTCACCTCTTTGCCACCATGATACATTGCTCCCAAATCCGAGCAGGCTACATAATCGTTTCCGTCGCAAGCCTTTTTAAAGTAGTAAAGTGCTTTTTTATAATCCCTATCGGATGCGTTTCCCCCGAACAAGGTCGGATTTTTATAAAGAGCGCCGGCGTAACTGCAAGCCTCAAAATCACCTGCTTCGCAATTTTGCTCAAATTGTTTAACTTGCTCTTTGCTAAAAGTTATGCCAAAAGCCAAAGAGCCCAACAGGACTAAACCTAAAATGATTTTTTTCATCGCTTCTCCTTAAAATTTTACGAAAGTATATTCTTTCATCTTTTAATAATCACTAAAATTTAAAATACGAATAGGCGCCCCCTCGTTTTGCAATTTTTTACCGAAATCCTGCTAAAATGCACCTTTAGACCAAATGATGAGAAATTTGCGCGGCAAGAATTTTCGCACAAAAGCGTGCCGCGTGGAATTTAAATGAAAATTTAAAAGGAAAATTTTAAAGATGAATAAAACCGGCTATTTAGCGGGCATGGAGGATATCGGAAGCGAGATGATGGAGCGCACGCTTGCTCTGCGCGAGGGCTTTTACGAGGAGGCGAGCGAGGCGGACGTGCAAAGGGCGATCGGCGCGAAAAATAGGGATCTGCGCGATTTTGCCGCTCTACTAAGCGTGCGTGCGGGCGAGCATTTGGAGCAGATCGCGCAAGCTGCGGCGCGCGAAAAGGCGGCGCATTTCGGCAGCAACATCGCCGTTTTCACGCCGATTTACATCTCAAACTACTGCGACAATCTGTGCGTTTACTGCGGCTTTAACTGCAAAAACAAAATCGCGCGCGCAAGGCTCGATGAGACGCAGCTAAAGGCGGAGTTTGAGGCGATAGCGGCGAGCGGGCTAGAAGAAATTTTGATCTTAACGGGCGAGAGCGAGAAAAACAGCCCCGTGCGCTACATCGGGCGCGCCTGCGAGCTCGCACGGCAGTATTTTAAGGTAATCGGCGTCGAAATTTATCCGATAAACTCCGCTGATTACGCCTATTTGCACGCTTGTGGCGTCGATTTCGTCACCGTCTTTCAAGAAACCTACGATCCCGCGCGCTACGCGCAGCTGCATCTTGCTGGCAACAAGCGCGTTTTTGCGTATCGCTTCGCAGCCCAAGAGCGCGCGATTAGAGGCGGTATGCGCGGCGTGGGCTTCGCGGCGCTTTTGGGGCTCGGAGACTTCCGCCGCGATGCCTTTGCGACGGGCGTGCACGCGTGGCTGCTTCAGCGCAAGTACCCGCGCGCCGAGATCTCCTTTTCGGTGCCGCGCCTGCGCCCGATCATCAACAACGACAAGATAAACCCGAAAGACGTCGGCGAGCGCGAGCTGCTGCAGGTGATGTGCGCGTATCGGCTGCTGCTGCCAAGTGCGCAGATCACGATCTCCACGCGCGAGAGGGCGGGCTTCCGCGATAATGCGATCAGGATCGCGGCGAGCAAAATTTCGGCGGGCGTGAGCGTGGGTATCGGCGGGCATAGCGAGCAGAGGGGCGACGAGCAGTTCGAGATCAGCGACGCGCGTAGCGTAAGCGAGGTCTGCGAGGCAATCCGCAGCGGCGGGCTGCAGCCGCTGATGAGCGAATATATCTATGTCTAAAAGCGCGGATATGCGAGCTTACGCCGCGAAACTTCGGCACGAGAGGCTTGCTTCAGCGGCGAAATTTTTAGAATTTTATGCGGCGAAATTCTGCGCTCGCATGGGTAAAATTTGCAACGCTTTTTTAAGAGGCGAGATTTGCGGTGCGTTACTTGCGGGCAGATTTGGTGCCGCTAGACGCAGCAAAATTCGTATCGTAAAATACGACGCCGAATTTTGCAGCGCCGCACACGGCGATAAAATTTATGGCGCTATTGCAGATGATAAAATTTTTGGTGCCATGTCAGCTGGCGCGGGAAATTTTGAGTTACAAAACGCGTGCGTAAATTTAAGACCTCGTAGCACATACGCGGATTTAAAATTTAAAGGCGGCGCAAATTCCGAACCTATGGGCGACTTAAATTTTAAATTTAAAAACGGCGCGAGCTTCGGGTTTTTATGCAGCGGCAACGCAAGGTCGCTAAAATCGAAGAACTGGGCGAACGCTTTGAGCCTTAGCGCTGCGGCGGAAATTTTAGCCCTTGTTTCGGCGGGCGAAATTTTGAAATATGGCGTGACGGCGTGGATTTCGGCGCTCGCCCTAGCAAGTAAAATTTTAATCCCTAGCATCGCAGGCAAAATTTTAAATTTGAGCGCCGCGCTACGCACGGATATTGGGCTTAAGGGAGCGGGCGCATGCTAGATTTAGAGCTTGCTTCGCGCATTACGATCATCACAAATCGCGCGCTCTGCGGCGGTGAGGCGGCACTGCTCGCGCGCATAGCGGATCTTGTCGCGGCAGGCGTAGGCGAGATCGTCGTGCGCGAAAAGGATTTAGACGAAGCGGTCTATGCGGCACTGTTTGGTAAAATTTTACGCGCCTGCGAGAGTGGGTTTTGCGCGGATACAGCCCGCGCGGACGGGATTTTTGCAGATGAAGCTTGTGCTGCTAAATTTGGTGAGACCCAAGCTTTCGCGGGCGGATTAGACGCAAACGCGGCCTACTCGGATGAAATTTCGCTCCGCGAGCGCGACGAGGACGAAGTTTCGCCAAAAAAGCTCCATTTGGGCGGCGGCAGGAGCGAGCTTTGCGTGGATACAGCCTGTAGGCACGGTGCCGCTAAAGATGAGATACGGCCTAAAAATTCCGCTTGCGTTTTAGATGAAATTCTGTCTGAAAATTTTATCGGCGCTGTAAACTGCGCGAATGATAGCGCGCCGGGCGAGATTTCACTTCGTGGCGCTGCAAGCGAAACAAAACCTGCGACGAGGAGCGCGCAAGGTACAGACAATGCAAATGGCGCAGAGGGCATGCAGAGCGTGCAGTATGCAGAAAACTCGGAAAGTATAGAGGGCGTAGAAAATTCACAGAGCGCGAAAAAGGCGGAAAACTCGCAGAGTGCGGAGGGCGCGCAGATAGCAGAAGGCGCAAGGTGCCTATCCGCGCTATTCGTACATAATTTTGCAGATTTTGCACTGCGCAAGGGCGAGAGAAATTTATGGCTGCCGCTCGGGGTTTTGCGAAGCTTCAGCGCGGCGCACGGCGCGGAGTTTTTGCGCGCAAATTTTAAAAAATTGGTCGCTTCCTGCCACAGCGAGGCGGAGGCGCGCGAGGCGCTGGAGCTGGGTGCGAGCGCAATCTGTCTGAGCCACATATTCGCGACCGATTGTAAGGCGGGGCTCGCACCGAGGGGGCTAAATTTGATCCGCGCCGTGCGGGAGTTTTTCGCGGGCGAAATCTACGCGCTGGGCGGTATCGCGCCGCGCAATTTCGCCTCCGTCCTACGCGCGGGAGCCGACAGGATCGCCGTTATGAGCTCAGCGATGGCAGTGCGGGACGCTTCTGGCTTCATAGCGGAATTTCAAAGGCTCTATCAGGCCGCTCGCGGCGGCAAAATTTCATAAATTTAGAGTTCAAAGCGGCTTTATTCCAGCGTGGGTGCGCGGCGTTTTCGAGTATTTGGCGCGGTCGTTTGTATTGCGGCGGCTTTGCTTGATTTGAATGCGACAGCTCGTTTTATAATATCTTAGCGCACAACGGCTTTTTTGGACGAATACAACGGCTGTAGCTTCGTTTGACTTTCGAGTTTGGCGGCTCGTAGCGACGACTTGGGCGGCGCGCATTTTGGACTTGCGCTGTGCGGATAAAATTTAATTGCAAGCCGAGTTTTTCGCGCTAAATTCTTTAAATTTACTCGTTGCGTCTTATCGGGCGCCCAAAACAGATCGCGCCGCTTGAGTGGATGAAATTTATTTCGGTACTGCATTTTGCCGACGGCATGCAGAGTATCGTATCTATCCGCGCGGCGTAAAATTTTAAAATTCTAGGCGCGGGTTCTGTTTGCAAAAAGTATGTATGGCAGACGATGTAAAATTTTGTATTTAAAGGCTCGTGCAGCCGCGCTTAAAATTCACGCTCATCTTATGGCGTCGCCGCTCAAAGATACAACGCGCTGTGTTTTTCGGACCCGTCGCCGCGATGAAATTTCGCACTTGCCAAGAGCCGCATAAGGAGATTACGCAGCAGAGTTGTACGGCGTGCTTCAAGCTTCTAACGCGCCGAAATTTTATTCCGCCGAAGCTCGCGCGGAGCCGCAATCAAAACTCAAGCCGCGCCTAAATTTTAAAACCCGGCGGCGCAAATTTCATTCCACGAGCCGCGCGCGGATGTCGCCGAAGAGCAGCACATCCTTCAAAACGGCGCGATCGGCGTAGCCGCGCTCGTTTAGACTCAAGTGCAGCTCGCCTCGGCTGCTCGAAAATATCGGCTGGTTTATGAAAACCACGTAAATCGCCGCAGTCTGCTTATCTGCGCCATGCTCGCCCGGTTTCGCGCTTGCCGCTGCGCCGGAGTCGGTGTCCGCATCGCTAGGCGGCGCGACGCCCAGCTCGCTCGCGATATTTGCAGCGGCGTTTCCGCGCGGCCTTTCGATGTCGATCCTTCCGTCGGCGCTCTTTGCGCCCGCGGCTCGGACGAAAAATTTATCGCCCGAGTGTGGGATCTTAGAGAAATTGAAAAACAAACTCAGCAGGTCGTTCGTCGCGAAGTAGGGCAAAATTTCATCGCTTACGAGCTGCAGCTCGCCGCCCGCGCCTTTGAACTTTTGAAATTTTATCGTTTTGCGTGCGTAGTCGAAGGCGTAGGTTTTGCGCTCGTTTTTCGCTGTTTTGCCCTTTTTGCGCGAGATCTCGTGGATGTAGAGATCGGGCATCAAAAGCCCCGCCACGACGCGCCCCTTTGAGCGGAAGCTCTCGCGCCTTTGCCCGCTCAGGCTGCCCGCGACGCCCTGTGCGACGGCGTCCATTACGATCTCGTAGCGATCGCCCTGCCGCACGAGCCGCGTATTTGCGCTGCCGACCGCGCCAAAAACGCCGAACGAAATCTCATATTTCGCGCTGATCGTCTCGCCAAAAAGCGCGCTCGCGCACAAAATCAAAATAGCAAAAAATTTCATCCCTACCGTCCTTCCGCTTTGCGGCGCCCCAATTATACGGCGCCCGTTAAATTTACGCTCTTCGCACCGCCCGTAAAGCTCGCGCGAAAATCTGCACCGTGTTCGTAAAATTTACGCCTAAAAAGCAAAACTCGCGCCGCCTATTTCATTTTCTTCATAGCGTGATTATTAAATATCAGCCGCCGCTCCTTGCCGTCGCGAAAGGCCGTGCCGTGCGTGCCCGCCTAAAGACGCCGACTGTCGCCGCTTTTATATTTACGACGCGTATACGGCTTGGCGCGCGCTTGCCAGAAATCGGAGCCGCGTCGGTTGCTTGTAAATCCAATCAAATTTAAATGGGTCCGCTTTCAAAGACTTGCGCGGGTCAAATTTGAAAATTTAATCCTTCCAAAGCCACCATTTCAGCTTGGCTTTGTCGGGGCGGGGCGTATTTGCGTAGTAGCAAACCATGCGGTAAACGTAGAGGATACATCTGTCACTGCCGCGCCCGAGCGCCTTTGTGCGCTCATACATCTCGCCTGGATCCGCGCCCTTTAATGAAGCGATGCCCTCGTAGCCGAGTGCCAATAGATCCGCCTCTGTCGCCTCGCCGACATAGGGGATTTTCTTAAAATCGCTCAAATTTACCTCAAATTTCTTTTGAGCTCCGCCAAACTTGCCGCTCCGAATGAAATTTTAAATTTCATTCGCGTGCTACGAAGCTCGCTAAATTTTATCTCGCTGCTGCGCGAAGTCACCGTCCAAGTCGCGCTTTTACGATGATTTAATTAAAATTTCTTGCGCGCGAAAACCATGCTTAAAATGATTTTTCACCAAATTTTACGCAAGCTCGAGCGTTAAATTTGTCCCAAAATCTGCTCGCAAATTTCGCGCGGATCGGCACTTTGATAGATCGGGCGACCGACCACAATAAAATCCGCCCCCGCCTCGCGCGCGACGCCCAGGTCCGCCACTCGCTTTTGATCCCCCGCACTCTCGCCAAACGGCCGTACGCCCGGGCAGAGCGTGATAAAATTTGCGCTCGTAGCATCCTTTATCAGGCGGCTCTCGAACGCCGAGCAGACCATGCCGTCAAGCCCGGCCTCGTAGCTCATCACGCTAAATTTGCGCACGGCGTCGCTTAAATTTTGCTCGTAAACCGCGCTAAATTCGGTCTCGTCAAAGCTAGTTAGCGCAGAGACCGCGAGCACCAGCGGACGCGAAGCTAGCCTATCCAGTCGCTCCATCACGGCTGCCATCGCGCGCTTGCCGCTGCTTGCATGCACATTTATCATATCGACGCCGATTTTAGCGATCTCCCCGGCGGCGTCTGCCATCGTGTTTGGGATGTCGTATAGTTTTAGATCGAGGAAAATTTTAAAACCCCCAAGCTTTTTTAGCTCCTCGATAAATCCCGCTCCGTCGCGCAGATATGCTCGCAAGCCCACTTTTAGCCAAATTTTATCCGCAAAGTCCGCAAGTCCCTCCGCTAGCTGTAAGCACTGCTGCTTCGAGCCTAGATCAAGCGCGACGCAGAGCTTCACCGTTTATCCTTGCCGCGTACCGCGCCTTTGCTGCCCGCAGGTCTTTTTAAGACGGCGCCTCTGCCGCCCGCAGATTTTTTCGGCGCGGTAGAGATTTTGCGCCCCGCGCTACTTTTGGGCGCAGTATTTTTACCCGTAGTGCTCTTTTTCGGTGCCGCGCTTTTGCCGACTCTGAAATTTCTATTCGCGCTCTCTTTTTTCGGCGCGGCGTCTTTGCCTCGTTCTCCTGCCTTAAAATTTTTGCCTCGCTCGTCCGTTTTGAAATTTTTGCCCGTTTTCTCCGTCTTAAATTTATCTCCGGCCTTGAAATTTCTCTCCGTTTTAAATTTTTTGCTCGCGGTGGATTCGGATTTTTTTGCGGACGCGCTGCGAGTTTTCAAATTAGCGGGCTTTTTAGACGGTCTGCTTCTTCTCGCCGTAGAATTTTTCGGCGTGCCGTCCCTCTTTGTCTTAGTAAAATTTTTCATCTTGCCGTCCGCGCCTGCGGGAATGAAATTTTTCGCCGTATCGTCGCTGTCCGAAACGGCGGAGCTTTCCGCCGCAGCGGGCTTGAAATTTTCGCTTGTCGCTGTGGATAGCTCGGAATTTACGCTTGCCGTTGTATTCGGCTTAGAAATTTTATCCGCCGCGATGTTTACGGGGCTATCTTTTAGCGCATCCAGCACGCCGTTTATAAATCTTGGCGAGATGCCAAGCTCTTTGGCGGAGTTGATTGCTTCGTTTATGACGATGCCCGCGTCCGTGTCCGTAAAGCGCAGTTCATACGCCCCGAGCCGCAGTATCGCGCGCTCCAGAGCCGAAATTTCGGCGAGCTTGAATTCCTTTAAATTTTCATCTATCAGCGCATCGACCGCGGCGAGATTTTCGCTAGCGCCGCGCAGAAGCGCCAGCGTCCAGTTGCGCTGCTCGTTGCGAATGCGCTTTTCTTCCAGATATTCGTCCGCAAAGTCCTCGCCGCCGCCGTTCATATCCCGGGAGTAAAGCAGCGAGATCGCAGCAAGCCTGGCTTGGTGTCTGGTGGCCATTTTACGCCTTTATGTTGCGAAATAGACTTAGAAGCTCGATCGCGCCGCTCATCGCTTCAAAGCCCTTATTGCCGGCTTTTGCTCCTGCTCGCTCGATCGCTTGCTCGATATTATCGGTAGTCAGCACGCCGAAAGTCACGGGTGCGCCGTATTTTAGCATGGTGTTTGCGATCCCCTTGCTTACTTCGGCGCTTACGTAGTCAAAATGCGGTGTAGAGCCGCGGATCACCGCGCCTAGGCAGACGACGGCGTCGTAGAGCTTGGAGCTTAGCGCCTTTTCAAGCGCGAGCGGGATCTCAAAAGCGCCCGGCACCAGCATAAGGCTTAAATTTTCCTCCTTGCCGCCGTGGCGCAAAAACGCATCGTGCGCCCCCTCGACTAGGCGATCGGTGATGATGTGGTTGAAGCGGGCGTTGATGATTAGGATCTTTTCGCTGCCCTTAAGAGCAAGCGAGCCTTCGATGATTTTCATGATTTTCCTTTGCGTTAAATTTAGCGCTAAGCTTAGCTAAATTCGCCAAAATTCTAAATTAATTTCAGCATCACGGCGCTTGAAATTATGAGAAATAACAGGCGCTTTGCGCGCAGAAATTTTCTCGCGGTGGATGAATACGCCTAGGATCACAGCGCCGATCGTGCCAATACCTATGCATAAGCTTAGCGTGAATATGAAAAATATGCGAAGCAGATTAATCTCTGCGCCCTCTTTTAGCGCGACGATCGTTTAGAGTGAAGTGATAAAAGCGTGCCGAGCCCCGTGTATAGGACGTATGCGAGCGCAGCGCTATGTATTTCAAAGCAAGCATAAATATAAAAAAGCTTGCAATTACGCAGGTGGCGGTCAGTAGCCAATCGTGCGTACTAGAAGCGCGCTTAAGCCCGTACGCCCGGTCGCACGCAAAAAGCGCTCCGATAATGATGAAAAACAAAGCTTTTGGTTATTCAAAACCGCCTAAATTTTAAATTTGAAGCGCGATTATAACAGGAGCGAGTTCAGATTGAAATTCATCTTAAAATTAATCCTAAATAATAAATTTTATTAATCATTTAGAAATTTTAGGCTATAATCGCTTCAAAATTCATTTCAAGGAGAGAAAGATGTTTAAACTTAGAGAGTTGCCGTTCGATGCGGCGCACAACGCGGTCGTAAGCAAGCAAACCTGTGATTATCACCACGGCAAGCACCATGCGACCTATGTGGCAAATTTAAATAAACTTACCGAATCGGGTGAGTTTGCGGGCAAGGGGCTTTACGAGATCGTAACGGCTGCTAGCGGTGGGCTTTTTAACAACGCTGCGCAGGTTTACAACCACGATTTTTACTGGGATTGCATCGCAAAGCCTAGCGAGGCTTCCGCGGAGCTAAAATCGGCACTAGCGGAAAATTTTGCGGATTTTAAAAGCGAGTTTTTGGCTGCTGCTACGGCGCATTTTGGCTCGGGCTGGGTTTGGCTTGCTTACGATCCGAAATCGGGCAAGCTTTGCATCAAAGTGACCCAAAACGCCGCTACTCCGGTAACCGAGGGGCTCGTGCCGCTTCTAGTCGTGGACGTTTGGGAGCACGCGTATTACATCGACGAGTACAATGCGCGCCCGAAATATTTGGAAAAATTCTACGCAGGCATCAACTGGGGATTCGTCTCAAGTGCCTATGAATGGGCGAAAAAAGAGGGTCTAGGCTCGGTGAAATTTTATATGGGCGAGCTTCACGGTAGAGATTAAATTTTAAAATTTAAACGGAAGCGGCGCGGACGGGATGCGGTGATGATACACAAAGCCAAAACCGCTTAAACGCGCCGCCGTTTCGCTATGAGTTCGCTACGGACGCGGATCCGCTGCGGCGCTTGGCACACGCGATTGATCGCTTAAAATTTTAATTCAAAGCTAGCGGCTAAATTTTTAAGGGCTTTTCTTGAGATTAGTCGCAGCAATACCGCTTTTCAATCTATATTTTAGCCCAAAATCATCCACAGTCCGATCGCGCACATCAGCACAGAGCAGAAAATTTCGAGATATTTCAAATGGGTTTTCAGCAGATTTTTTAGCACCGCTCCGCCCAGCGCGTAGATGCTAAGGCAGATGCTTTCGCTTACGCACAGCGTAGCGACGAGGGCGAAGGTGCGCGCGCCGAAAAGATTGTCCGCGTCCAAAAACGGCGGAAAGAGCGCGGTAAAAATATCCACGCCTTGGGGTTTGAGACCGCGACTACGAGGCCTTGGAAGAAGATATTTTCGCTGCGCTTTTGTTTTTGCAGCTTGAAATTTCCGCGCGCTAAAAAGGTCGCGACGCCCAGATATAAAATATACGCGCCGCCTAAAATTTTAATCGCGCTAAGCGCCGCAGGGTGCGCAAGCAGAATACCCGCGACGCCGAATATGCACGCAAGCGCCACGAGCGTGACGCCTAGCACCTGCGCAAGTAGCGCGGGCAGCGCCTTAAGATAGCCGCGCGCGATGCCGAGATTTAGCGCATAGGTCATGTTGATGCCTGGCATCAGCGATATCGGGAAGATCGTAAGGAAAAACAGAAGCATTGCAAACCTCTAAATTGCGGCTAAATTTTAAATTTATCGCGAGCCTGTCGCGGAAATTTTAAGGCGCGGCGGCGAATGAAATTTTAAAATTCCGCCGCGTCTTTTTGCGATTATCATCACGCTTGCACGGCACGTGCAGATAAAATTTTAAAATTCTGACGCCCGCTTCGCTAGACGCGTCCAAGCTTTTTACGGGGCGGGAAGGGGGCCTCGGTTGCGAGGTCGCATTTTTCGCAGAGGCGGCGTTACTTCCGCGCACTGTATCGCTCTGCTCGCCTCAAATTCCGCCTAACCCTCGACGACGCCTTACAAGAGGCAGGACGCGGTTGCGCTAAATTTATATTATAATTGTGCGCAGCGTAAAAACCCACGCCGCAGCGTATGCAACGGAACGAATGAAATTTTAAAATTCTACACGCCTTGGCATAAAATATATTGCGGCGAAGTGAGCCGCACCGCCGCGGACAAATTTAAAATTTAAAACTCTCGCGGTTTTAAATTTAGCCGAAAATCCCGTATCCGAAGATCACCGCGATGATAAGCGGCAGGATAAATTTGACATACAAAAACCAAACTCCCGCGAGCCTCGCGCTCAAATCGCCTTCGTTGGTGAGCTCGTAGATCGCGTCTTTTTTCAGCACCCAGCCCACGTAGATGCAGCATAGCAGCGCCGTTAGCACGAAAAATACGTTCGCACTTACGAAGTCGAAGGCGTCGAAAACCGAGCGCCCCAGAATTTTAACGTCCGCAAGCACGCTGCTTGAGAGTATGCAGGGCAGGTTGCCGAGCACGAAGACGCCGCCGAGCGTTAAATTTACCGCTTTTAGCGTTGAAAAGCCGAAGCGCTCCTCGACGAAATTTATGATGACCTGATAGATCGTGATCGACGTCGTAAGCGCGGCGATGAGCAAAATCGAGAGAAAGACCACCGCGACGGCGTTGCCGAAGGGCATGTGCGAAAACGCGATCGGCAGGCTCTTGAAAACCAGCGACGAGCCGCTGCTCGGCTCAAGCCCCGCGCTAAAGAGTGACGGGAAGATCATAAAGCCCGCAAGCACGGCGATGAGCGTGTTTACGACTGCGGTGATGGTGGCCGTTTGCATCAGCTTCTCGTCTTTGTTTAAAAAGCTCGACAGCGTGATCATCACGCCGAAACCGAGCGAGAGCGCGAAAAAGACCTGACCCAAAACGTCGATCAAAAGCTTGGGCGTGATCTTGGCAAAATCGACGCCGAGATAAAATTTCACGCCTTCCTTTGCGCCTTCTAGCGTTAAATTTGTAAGGATTACGGCGATGAAGCATAAAAATAGCGCGGGCATTAGAAATTTTACGAATTTTTCGATCCCCTCGATGATGCCGTTTTTCAAAATGTACCAGTTGATCGCTATGAAAACGAGCGTGTAAGCTCCGACGCCGAGCGGGCTATTTTCGATATGATCTGCGTAGAATTTTTGCGTGAATGCGGGGTCTGTGATCCGCGCGGAGAGGTCGAAGTTGCCGCTTACGATGTTTACGATATAGGTTAGCACCCAGCCGCCGAGAACCATATAGTAGGCTAAAATTCCAAACGCGCCGATTACGCCCATGATGCCTACGATCTTCCATGCGGGCTTTATGCGCGAGCCATCCTTTTTGGGCGCTGCGAAGGCATCGACGCAGTTTCTTAGCGCGCGGCGTCCGATGACGTTTTCTACTAAGATCATCGGGATTCCAAGCACGATCATCGCGATACAAAACACGAGCACGTAGGCGCCGCCGCCATTTTCGCCGACTAAATACGGAAACCTCCACGTACAACCAAAGCCGATCGTGGCGCCTGCGACGGTTAAAATATATGTGAGCTTGCTGCTCCAGGTCTGTCTCGGCACGCTCCCTCCTTAAAATTGCTCTTTTTTGAGCTTGTCGAGGAAATCCTCGATATTATATTTGGCGCGGTAAGCCTCGCTGATGAGATGGACTATGATGTCGCCGAGATCGACGACGCTCCACTCATCGCCGCTTTCGATAGCCAAAAACTCCTCACCGAGCGGCTTGAGCACGCTTTTTAGCTCCTCGATGAGCGAGGCGGCGTGGCGGGCGGTCAGCATAGTGGCGATAACTACGAATTTCGCGATATATTCGCGCCCCTCCATATCGATGATCTGGACATCTTCGGCCTTCTTTTCGTTTAAAATTTCGGCGATCCGCTCCGCCCTTTGCTTTGGATCTTGCATATCTTTCCTTTTATAAAATTTTATGACCTCTGCTGCGATCTTGGGTGGGATTTCGCCTTTGAAATCTCGCCTAAAACCGCTTGAGCTCGCATCTACGGCAATCTCGATCCGCCTTAGGCTCGCCCACTGCCGCGGGATCTCGTAGCCGGGCCGCGTAAGCACGACAAACTCCGCTAATTTCTGAAGCTCGCTAAAATCGCGCCATTTATGAAGCTCGGCTAGGTTGTCGGCACCCACGACGATGTAGAGCTTTGGTGCTTCGTCTATATGGTTCGCGCTGTTTGCTTTGCTTGCTTCATCTGCACTGCTCACATCGCTTGAGTCATGCAAGTCATTTGTGATATTCATGCCATTTGTGCCGCCTGTGTCACCTGCACTATTTGCGTCATTTACATCACCTGTATCAGCAATGCAATTCGCATTGCCGCTTGAAATTTCGCTTGCGTTTGAAATTTCGTTCCGGGCGGCGTTCGGAATTTTGCTCGCGCTCGAAATTTTATCCCCGACGGAGTTTGAAATTTCTCTCATGACGGCGCCGGGCGCTCTGCTTGAGGCGGCGCTTGAAATTTTATCCGCGCTTCGGGTTTCGCTCGTCGAGGCTGCCGCCTCGGACGTGATTTTGCCGTTCGCGCCATATTTTTCGAGCAGAAATTTCACGCTTTGTATCGTGGATACCGAGCGGTTTTGCGAAATTTCATAATCGCTCACCTCCACGTGCGGGGCGTCGCTCCACAGCGCGCGGCACCATCTAATCCGCAGTTGCGGAGGCGCCGAAAAGCTCTTTTTAAACGGGTTTAGAAACGACGGCATTATGATCAGCAAATCGGGCTTCAGGCTGGATAAGATCGCCTTCACCGCGGCGTCGTGTCCTGCATGCGGCGGATCGAAACTGCCGCCGAAAAGCGCGATCTTCACGCGCCCGCTCCGCGCCGTTTCGCGCCGCAAAATTCCGCACACTTCGTTGCAAATTCTGCGGCATCGTAAGCCCCGGGCTCTGCGCCGCAAAATTCCGCTTCGCCGAATTTTGTTGCAAAAAATACTGCGTTTTGCGGCGCGGTAAATTTAAAGGGCGTGGCGACGCAAAGGCTAGGACCGCGTCGCAACCCTTTTGCGGCGGCAAATTTTAAAAGCGCGCCATCGCGGAATTTTAGCCCGCCGAATTTTGCTTCGCTAAATTTCATTTTAAGCTCTAAATTTGGCGCCTGGAACTTCATCTCGTGAAATTTCGCGCCGTGAAATTTAGCCGCATAAAATTTCGCAGTGCGAGTTAAAAAACCCGTCTCGCGCAATTCTGCTTTGTAAAATTTTACGCCACGTGCCCTAAATTTTGATTTGCAGAATTCCGTGCCACGAAAGTTCGTCCCTAAAAATCCTGTTCCGCAGGTCGTAAATTTCGCGCCATCAAATTTCTCGTCGTGAAATTTAAAATACGAGTGCCGTGATTGCCGAATTCGCCTCGTATGACGAAGCGTTTCATTGCAAAATTTAAAACCGCGAAGCGCGGCATCGTGCGCCCCGGGCTCTGCGCCGCAAAATTTCGTGCTACCGAATTTTGTTGCAAAAAATTCTGCGTTTTGCAGCGCGAAAAATTCAACGCCGCGCTTTCTAAATTTTTCCGAGCAAAATCCAGCGGCTGCGAAGCAGGCGTTAGAATTTGGGTTTTTGTAAGGCTTTCGCACGGGCCGCCTACATATATTTTTCTAAAACGCGCGGAATTTCGATGCTGCCGTCCTTGCGCTGGTAGTTTTCCATCACCGCGATCAGCGTGCGGCCGACTGCGAGCGAGGAGCCGTTTAGCGTGTGAACGAGGCTGTTTTTCTTGCCGTCTTTGAAGCGGATCTTGGCTCTGCGCGCCTGAAAATCGCGGCAGTTGCTGATCGAGCTGATCTCTCTGTATTGGCTCTGCCCCGGCAGCCAAACCTCCAAATCCACGGTTTTTGCGGCGCTAAAGCCCAGATCGCCGCTGCAAAGCAGCATGTGTCTGTGCGGAAGGCCTAGGCTAGCTAACAGATCGCTCGCGCACGAAATCATCTCCTCAAGCATCTTTGCGCTATCCTCTGGGCGCGTGATGGCGACGAGCTCGACCTTTTCGAACTGGTGCTGGCGGATCATGCCGCGCGTATCGCGCCCCGCCGAGCCCGCTTCCTTGCGAAAGCAGTGGCTGTAGCTGGTGAGCTTGATCGGTAGCTCCTCGCTGCGTAAAATTTCATCGTTAAAGAGATTCGTCGCCGTAACCTCGCTCGTAGGGATGAGGTAGAGGTTCTGCTCCTCGTCGTCAACGCGGTATAGATCGTCTTTAAATTTAGGCAGCTGACCCGTGCCGTAGAGGATCTGATCGCGCACCAAAAACGGCATATTTACGAGCTCGAAACCGCGTGAGTTATTAAATTCTATCATGTAATTGATGAGAGCCATATTCAGCTTCGCGCCAAGACCTCGGATCGCTGTGAAGCGGCTGCCGCTGAGTTTTACGCCGCGCTCGAAATCAAGCCATCCCAGCGCCTCGCCGAGCTCGAAGTGCTGCTTGGGCGCAAAGTCAAACGTGCGCGGCTGCAGCACCTTTTTGATACAGACGTTTTCGCTCTCGTCCGCGCCGATCGGCACGTCGTCGTCGATGATATTCGGCACGCACGCGGCGATCGCCTCTAGGCTCTGCTCGCGCTCGTTTACGAGCTCGCTTAGGCTTTGGATCTTTTGCTTGTTTTCCTCAAGCTGCGATTTTAGCGCGCCTATGTCTTTGCCCTCTCGCGCGGCGAGGCCAAGTTCCTTGCTCTTTGCGTTTTGCACGGCTTGAAGGTTTTCAAGATCGCTCTTTTTGGATTTTAGCTCGTTGTAGGCATCTAGCAGCGTTTGCAGGGTCTGCGGCGGGACTTTTTTAGCGATGAGTTTTTTATTAAATTCGTCGAAATTCGTCTCTATAAGTTTTAAATTTATCATTTTCTGCCTCTTTTTGGTAATTTAAATTGCGACATTTTAACCAAAGTTTGCTTTAAATACTCAAAATAAACCCACATTTAAGCAATACGGATGAAAAAAAGTGATACAATGCCGTAATATTTTATTATGAAAGGTATTACATGAAGGCAAAATTTGCTTTTTTAGGAATTTTCGCGGCGAGCCTTGCGTTCGCGCATTTCGGCGTTCTTACAACGGATAAAAATGTCGTAGAGGATCAAAAAGACGCTACTTTAAAGCTAAATTTGGAATTCTCCCATCCGTTTTTGCAGGAGTCTATGAATCTACAAAAGCCCGCAGAATTCGGCGTTTTTATTGATGGTGAGAAAAAATCGCTCCTAGGTAGCCTAAAAGAGCAGAAAAAGGGTGAAAATTCCTATTTTGCGGCGGATTTTAAAGCTGACAAGCCATCGCTTTTGGCGTTTTATTTCGATCCCAAACCCTATGCCGAGCCGGCCGAGCGCAAGATGATCCGCCATATCACCAAAACTTACGTCGATGCTTACGGCGCGGGCGAAGGCTGGGATAAGCCGCTCGGGCTAGAGGCGGAGATCGTACCGCTCGTGCGGCCTTATGCGCTGTATGCGGGCGAGATATTTAGCGGAGTTTTTTTATTGCACGGAAGGCCCGTCCCGGGCGCGGACGTGGAGATCGAGCTATATAACGATAAAGGCTACAAAGCCCCTAGCGAGGCGCATGTCACGCAGGTCGTTAAAACTAACGGCGCGGGCGAGTTTAGCTTCGTGATGCCGGTTGCCGGCTGGTGGGGCTTTGCGGCTCTTAGCGAGGAGGAGGCCGCCAAAGGAAGCGAGCAGCCCGTAAACGAGCTGGGAGCCGTGCTTTGGATCAAAGCAGACGAGTTGAAAAAGTAGCGGAGCGGCTCGGTGAGATCTCTTTTTTCGGGTAAGATTTGCACCGCTGCGGATAAATTTAAATTTACGCTTTGGCAGGGCTTTGAAATTTTATTTTCGCGCGTTTTGATTTTGAGCGTAGAATTTCCAGCAAATTCTGCGGCTAAAATTTTACGGGGCAGAATTTTGTCGTTTCGCACCCGCGCGCAGTCTGCGTCTCGAGGTTTGATTAAAACTTTACGGAGCAGAATTTCGCTGAGTAAAATTTTAAGTAACGTAGCTCTGCTGCGTGGAATTTTGCTCGGTAGAAATCCGCTCTTAGTAGCTTCGAGCCGTAAAATTTCACATCCGTGGATTTATGAGCGTAAAATACCTGCGCGCAAAATTTCGTTTTTTGAAATTTTGCAAGCCCTGCCTTTTAAAATTTCGCAGGTCCTATTTTGCCGCGCAAGCACCGCACCAAGATCGCTCGGAGCTTTAAATTTTGCGTCGCAAAATCCATTTGCCGCTCCTGCAAATGTAGCAAACGAAAATTCTTGCGCCGTGCGAGCCGTAAAATTTATCAAATTTGCCGGTTCCGTAAGCGGTTCCGAGACCGCTCCGAGTCTTACGCTAACAGCTGCCGCAAATAGGACGCAAGCCGCGAGTTTTACAGCCGCAAATTTTGCCGCGATTAAAGCCATAAAAGCAAGATCTGTAGCAATCAAAGCAATGATCGCAAAGGTCGCAAATGCCTTAAATTTAGCTAGCTCCCGCGTTTTTGCGCGTCTAAAAAACGGGAGCGATTTAAAGGAGGCGAGCCGTGCACATTAGCGAAGGAGTTTTGAGCGCGCCCGTGCTGCTTGCCGGCTGGGCGGTTACGGCGCCTGCGGTAGCGGCGATTTTATGGCGCGTAAGGCAGTCTGAGATCCCTAGGATCGCATGTTTTAGCGCACTATTTTTCGTCGCATCTTTTGTACACCTGCCCGTGGGCGTCAGCTCCATGCACCTGATGCTAAGCGGGCTCGTGGGCGCGTTTTTGGGCTCGCGCGCGATCTTGGCGATTTTCGTTGCGCTTTTTTTGCAAGGGGTGTTTTTCGGCTTCGGAGGGCTTAGCGTACTCGGCGTAAATACCGCAGTCATTGGCTTTCCAGCGGTTTTGGGCGGGCTCTTTGCCGCCGCCGCAAAAGCGCAAGAGCTAAAAGTGCGCACGCAAAAAATTTATTTATTTTTGGCGGGTTTCGTGCCGATCGTCTGCTCGATGCTGCTTCTTGATCTCGTGCTTTTCATCAGCGGGCGGGAGTTTTTTGCTATCGCGACGCTCATCTCGCTCGAAGGTGCAATTCTAGCTGTTTTGGAAGGGATCATCACTCTTTTTGCGCTTAGCTTTATTACGAAATTTTACGGCGGGCAGAGGCGATGAGAGCACTATTTTTCTTAACGGTTTTGATCTCTTTTGCATTTTCGCATGCGCTTCATCTTTTCGCGACGCAAGAGGGCGATAGAGTGGCGATTTATAGCTATTTTTATAAAAATTCTCCCTGCATGGAGTGCGAAGTTTTAATCAGTGTGGACGGGCGCGAAATTTTGCGCACTAGGACCGATAAAGAGGGACTTGCGAGCATAAAGATCCCAGCTAAAAATTTTACTATTCAAATTTACGGAGGCGCGGGACACAGCGCGCGGATGGAATTTAGCGCCGAGAACTTTACGCCGCAAAATTCCGGTGGCTCCGGGAATTCTACGCCGCGAAATTCTGACACTTCTGAAAAACCTGTGCCGCAAAATTTGAACGTCGCTAAAAATCCCGTACCCAAAGACAGCGCGTCCGAAAATATCGCGTCGAAAGACAGTACTCCTGAAGATAAAATTTCAAGCGCTTCCGAGCCTTTGGAAAATTCCGCCTCGCAAAGCATCTTGCCAAAAGAAAGCCCCAAGAGCGATATTAGGAGCATGGCGTTTCAAAGCCAGTCCGCCGAGGCGCCTAAAATCGCGCTTTGTTTGGCCTTGATTTTCGGCTTTTTTGGCTTAATGTGGCTAGCGAAAAGAGCGCGCAAATGAGCCCCGCCGTATCACTGCTCGCGTTTTTCATCTTCAGCTTCGGCGTCGGACTTAGCGGGCAGCTTTACGCGGCGTTTTTTGCCCCGCCGCTACTTCTTTTTGCGCTTAAAATTTCGATTGCGCGCGCGGTCTGCACAAGGCTTGCGGTATTAAATATCTTTGCTATTTTAAGCGCGTTAAGCCCCGCCATAGTCGGCAACTACGAGCTTGCGGGCGTGATATTTTTGCGCGCGAATTTGATAATGGCGTTTGCAATTTTGCTATTTTACGGCAAAGACGAATATTTTTTCGCGCGCGGATTTTACGGGCTCGGGCTCGGCGAAAAGCTAAGCGCTTTGGTGTATTGCTGTGGGCGATTCGTAAATTTTTTACGCTCGGATCTGGCGAGACTGCAAGCACTTTTGCGCATGCGCGGATTTGTAGGGACGAGCGGAATTTTTACTTATAAAATTTATGCGAATTTGATCGGGATTTTAGCGATTTCGGCACTTGAGCAAGCAAGAAATTTAAGCCTGGTGATGAGCGCGCGAGGGTTTTGCGGTAGGCTATTTTACGAATGTCGCGAGGGCTTGGGCGTCTCGGAGGCCTCGTTTTTGACGTTCGTGCTGACATGCGTATCTGTTAAAATCGGATCTATCTTATGAGCTGCTCGCTTAAGGCGCTGGATTTAAGCGCTAAAAACGGCGAGCGAGAAATTTTTCGCGGCGTAAATTTGAGCGTAGGGCATAAGGAAAAAGTGGCGATCTTGGGCGCGAACGGGCAGGGCAAGACGAGCTTGCTTCAAATTTTGGGTGGCCTAAGGCAATGGGGCGAGGGCGAAATCGAGCTTTTCGGCGAGAAGCTTGAGTGTGTGGGGGATTTTATAAAATTTCGCCACGAGATCGGGTTTTTATTTCAAAACAGCGACGATCAATTCTTGTGCGCGAGCGTGTTTGAGGACGTCGCATTTAGCCTGCGTGCGCAAAATGAGCGGTTAAAACGAGCACAAAATGCGGAGAAAAGGCGTGGGATTTTTTCTAAATTTTTTGGTCGTAAGACGCAAATTTTAAGGCAGGGCAGCGAAAACGACCATCTAAAAAAGCTTGAAATTTTAAGCGAGGAGCAGATCGAGCGCAAGGCACTGAAGACGCTGCGACGCCTGGGAATCGAGCATCTGCGCGAGCGGGTGCCCTTTCATCTAAGCGGCGGCGAGAAAAAGCTAGTGGCGCTTGCGGGCGCGCTGGTGTGCGAGCCTAGGATACTGCTACTGGACGAGCCTACGACGGCGCTTGATGAGGCGATGCAGGAGCGCGTGGCGGGGATTTTGGCGGAGCTTGACGTAAGCGAGATCATCGTTTCGCACGATAAAAGCTTCATCGATAAAATCGCAGATAAAATCTATTATTTGAAATCGGACGGCTTGTATGAAAGTCCATGATAAAATCATAGATAAATTTATCGTTTAAAATCAAGAGGCTTGTATAAGTCCATAATGGCGACCCTTGCGGGATTTGAACCACGCGTTTTCGCACTGAGAATGCAACGTCCTGAGCCACTAGACGAAAAGGTCAAGAAGCCGCATTATAGCGACAAAAACAAAATTTTAGATAAAGTCATCATGAGTTTATTAGGCAGAAATTTTATATAGGTGAATTTTGCTAAATTATAATAAATTCTTAACTTGCCGATTAAATTGGCAATCTATACGATTGCTTAAAAATCCCACCATGAGCGACGATTTTTATCCGCTTTTTTCAATAATTCTAGACTATTGATCGCACTTTGTAGTTTACGCTCAACTTCAGCTTTATTGTCTACATCATTACACAATAAGTCCGTAAGATGCTCAATCTCTTGTTGAAGCTCCCTTTTCTTTCGTCGCCTTTGCGTCTTACGCAGCTCTTCTTCCTTGCGTTGGAGCTCACGTTCTCGTTGCTCTTTCTGGCGTTGGAGCTCACGTTCTCGCTCTTCTTTTTCTAATTCAAGTTGTCTTTCGCGTTCCAATTCCTCTCTGAATTTTCTAGTTTCTTCCTCTATCTTTTTTTCCTCCCGATAGCGTTGTAATTTATATTTTAAAATAAACGCCGGTATAAGCGCTATAATAGTGCAGACTATATAAAAAAATAGGTGATCACCGCTATTGACAATATCGGATTTAATTAACCAATCTCTAAAAACATACATAAATAAGAAATAGCCTGCAGTCATAGCCCATAAAGTCCAGAGAAACAACTTTAATAAATTCATAGCCTTTTATTCTCCGTTTGTTTTAATATGGAATATTTTTTCACCATATAGCCTATGATATAGGCATACATACAAGTTAAATTTTATATCATTTTTAATCTTGTAAAAGCATTGCTCAATATTTTCAAAATACGGTTCTAGTTCGAAAGGGATGTTCCAAAAAAGAAACCCTATAAAGTTAGTAAAATTTTCTGATTTTTTATTCATTTTAGTTATATGCCCATCCTCGATAAAGAATAATTTTTGTATTTTTTCTTGTATGTTTTTGGTGTATCTAAAATCGTTGCGTATAAAGCTATTGCAACATAGTCTTTTAACCTTGGCAATATCTCTATTTTTGTTTATATGGCTTTCGCAAGAGATATATAACACTTCTCCTTCAAATTCCATTTTATTGTTTTTCAATTCTTCTAAAAATTGTTCTATATCACAAAGCATATGGCATAAATCTTTATATTTATTGGTGCTTCCTTCATCTTTAAATTCTATCAATATAATTTTTCCTCGTATAAATTCGAATTGTTTTAGGTATGAATAGGCTTCTAAAATATTGTATAGTCTTGACAACAATATATCGTCGTTCTCTTTGGTTTTTACCTCTATATTGTATGATTTTCTATCTTTTTCCATTATCAAATCACATGCTCCATTCTCAATATTTCTATCTTGGTAAGAAAAGCCTTGCTTTGTGAAATATGAGCAAGCATAAAATTCTACTTCTAGTGATATAAATTTTTTAGCAAATTCTATGCCCTTCTGACTTTTTAGTTCGCAAAGTGATACTTCTGTCAAGCGGAGCGGCATCTCCCTATATCGTTCTATTCACGAAATTTTGTCATTGATAATATATTTGATGAATTCAACGCAGGGATTAATGGATAGTATATTTTCTGTCTCTTATACACATCTCCGAGCCCACGAGACTACGCTGCATC
>UQCL01000019.1 GCA_900539505.1 uncultured Campylobacter sp.
TGCAGCGTAGTCTCGTGGGCTCGGAGATGTGTATAAGAGACAGGAATTTGAGCTGAAATTAAGCCGCGCCTTTTGAAATTTTATATTCGCGCCCGATTGCAGTTTTGCTATGGCACCTATTAAAATTTTGTTTCTCAAAGTCCGCTTTTCCGCGCTATCGGCAGACGCTCTTTTGCACGATAAGCGTAAAATTTTGTGCCGTTCGTGCGCGAAACGGATGCCGTAAAATTTGCGATTTAGGATAAAATTCTAAAACCTGTGGTAAGATTTCGCAGTTTCGCTTCCGCGCGGAATTTCGCCCGGGCACATACGGCGCGCGGCTTGCACTCTGGTAAATTTGGCGCTTAAAGCGAGACTTGTAGCAGCAAATGTATTTGGAACGTGAGTCGGCGAACCGGTACGGCACGGGCGAGCGTAGGCGGGCAAGCGGGTGCGTCCGAGACGTAATCCGTTGCGGGCAGACTAGGTTGCTGACTATCCGCAAAATCGGCTAAGAGATCGCGGCGGAGCGGGACAATTTAAATTTTTGGATTTTGTATGAACGACGAATTTTACATGGATTTGGCGCTGCGGGCTGCGTGGCGCTATCAGGCTCTGACGCTACCCAACCCCGCCGTGGGCTGCCTGCTTCTGGATAGGGATGGCAGAGCTTTAAGCATAGGCGCGCATAAAAAGGCGGGCTTTTTGCACGCCGAGGCAAACGCCGTTTTCGCCGCACTATGCGATCTGGACGCAAATTTTGCGCAGGATTTCGCTAGCGAATACGCCCGCAAATTCGGCGTTAAATTTCAAAACACAAAAGCCCTAAAAAGCGCACTCTTGCAGCCGAGCTTTACCTACGATTTCATCTTAAACCGCCACGACGGGCTTTTGCGCGGCGCTTGCGCCTACGTCACGCTCGAGCCCTGCGCGCACCGCGGCAAGACCCCATCTTGCGCCGAGCTTTTAGCGGAGCTCGGGCTATCGCGCGTGGTAATCGGCGCGCGCGATACGAACGCGCAGGCTGCGGGCGGCGCGGAAATTTTACGCCGCGGGGGCATAGAGGTGAAATTTGACGTTTGCCGTGCCGCGGCAGCGGAGCTTGCGGAGCCGTTTTATCTGGCGCGTGAGAGCGGTTTTTGCTTCATCAAAATCAACGCCACGCTAAACGGCGCGGTGCATGGGCGGATCGGCAGCGAAAAGCAGCGCGCGTTCGTGCACGAGCTGCGCGGCGTGTGCGACTACGTGGGCGTGGGCGGGCAGACCGTGCGCGCCGACAGACCGACGCTGGACGTGTGTGCGGCTAAATTTGATGAAATTAGCGCTTCGGCAGGCAGAGCCGATATGTTGGCGCCAGGTGCGCGCGTTGCGCCGCAAAATCTAAAGCTACGCGCGCCCGATGTGTGGATCCGCTCGCGCCGCGCACTTTCGGATTTTGATGCGAGTATTCCGCTTTTTGGCGTCGCAGGGCGCAAGGTGGAGGTCTCGCGCTCGCTGCCTGCGGACGCGAAAATCACGATGATAGAGGCGGGGGCGAGTTCGTTTGACGAGTTCGCGCAGTTTGCAAGCCACGCGCTTATTTTTTACAGCGCGCAGATGAGGGACGCGGGAAATTTCAAAGCAAACGCCGCGCTACGGCCGCTTTTCATCTCTAGTGCGGGCGATCCGCACCTGGAAGCGAACGAATTCTACGGCTGGTTTAAAATTTTAAAGTAGAGCAAGACAGTACTGTAACTGCAGAAATAGTATTTTAATCAAAATCTTGTGTTTGCCTGGTAAAAAGCAGTAGCGACTTTAAATATCTAAACATAGTATCGGTATAATCACAAAGAACGCGATTATAAGCAGTACGATCAATAGTGCTTTGTCAATTTTGGAGTATTTTTTGATACTGCAATTTTGCAAAAATTTCCCAAGTTCGTATTCGCTATTCCTAAATAGCCGAGCTGTCCAAATTATCCCTAAAAATAGACACATTGCTGAAAATGCCGCATTTGACTTTTGCCATACGAATATACCGAAGATCATAAAAAACGATAGTACGCTTACAATAAATATGCCTATCGTCGCAAAGGCGATGAAAAATATGAAATTTAGCTCGCAATCGATGCCTAAAATGCGAAAGTCGATAATTTTATCGGCAATATAAAATGCTAAAATTATCGTTAGGATAGCTTTTGCGATCTGAACATCTAAGGGAGCATAATACAAAAAAGGCATGTCAAAAACCATACCTACGCGCAATAAAGTAAAGCCGAGCGAGAACGAGAATATGCCCGTCAGTAAGATGCCCAGAAGTAATTTGTAGAAATATATTTTCATACGCAATCCTTAAAATTCTGCGAAATTATACGCAATAGCAGCTTAAAATTTTGATCGCAAATTTAGCGTAAGCTTTGAAATTTTTCACGTATGCTGCAGGCAACAACGCAGAGCGAATATAAAAAACAGATATATGCTGCAAGCGGGACAAAAGCGACAAATCCCGAAGCATAAACTAGAGAGGTTAGCACATATGTCGCATTTGCCAGCGCAAGTATGCTATAAGTCCAAAGCTCGGGCTTTTCAAAAGGAGTGTAGATATTATTCAAATACAAAGCTAAATTTACGATAAGCAGTAGAAAAAATATATAGTTTTTTTCATAAAAGGAAAAGCGGCGCAAACTAAGACTACTATTAAATTTAATGCGATAAGAAAACCTATGTAATTAATATCTATAAAGGCGCAAAGTAAGCCCAAAATCGCGATTAATATATGTCGTTTCATATCTAGTTGCCGTCCTTTTTAATTCCTGCAATTATAATGCGTAGGTTTAAATTTTGATGTAAAAGTATTTCGCGTTTAAAATTCCGTCGCACTGCGCGGGTGATCTACGCCTATGGAATTTACGCTTACGGACGAAATTTAAACTAGGCGCTTGGCTTTATCTGGATGCAAAAAAGATAAGCCCCAGCCAAATTGCAGATATAATAAGCAGCAAGATAGGGAATAACTTTTTATCGATCTCCCCGCTTCTTTTTCGACTGATGATCTGTAAAAATTTACCGAGCTCGTAATCGCTTTTGCGAAATAAATATACCGTTGAGCAGATGCCCATGAATAATGCCGCAGCGGATAAAATCGCTACTAATTTTTTATCCAAATCCATACCATATATCATAAAACCAAATGTCGCGATAAGAATGATGGCGGTAAGGGCTAAAATTCCTATCGTCGCAAAGGCGATGAAAAATATAAAATTTAGCTTGCGATCGATGCCTTTGACATAAAAATCGCTCAAACTGCTACTGATATAGAAGGAAAATAGCTCAAGAATTACCGTCGTAAAAGGCAGGCGAATATCGCCCGGAAATAAAAAATATCCCTTCAAAAGGTCTATTATATCAACATTTAAAAGTTTTGAGAGGTGCAATGAAGCAACGTAAAATGAAATCAAAAAAACTGCCAAAAAGACATTGCCTAAAAGAAACTTGTAAATTAGGTATTTTATGTTTTTGCGCACCTTGGCTCCCTGAAATTTCGCGAGATTATACGGCAAATTTGCTTTTAATCGGCTCAAATCGGCAGGAAAATAATGAGTGAAATTTAGCCAAAATTTTGAGCGTAGTTTAAATTTGCGGCTCAATTTACAGCTCAATTTGCGCATGGAATTTTAAAATTTAGCGGCGCGGTATGCTTGGTTAAATTTAAAATTCCGCAAACGCGTATAGGCGCCTTTTTGAATGATGCGGCGACGCGTTGCGTAAAATTCTACTATTTTGCGCGCGCGGCGCCTGATTTTGAAATGGCGTCCGCGGGGCGAAATTTTAAAATTCCACCACGCGTAGGGATTTAAAATTTCATAACGAGCGCAAAATTTTAAAATTTGAAATCTCAAAATTTTAAAATTCCGAAATCTCGCGGCGCGGGCAAATTTAAAATTTAAAACTCAAGCCAAATTTTAAATTTTAAACCGAGCGGAATTCTAAATTCTAAATTGAGTGAAATTTCAAATCCAAAATTTAATGACTATGCCCTAAATGCCCGCCTGCGCCATTTGATCTTACTTCGCAGATTAGCTCGTCAGCGCATTCGTTGTCGCTGCTCTCAACCTGTAGCGTCGTGTGCGTGATGCCCAGATGCTCCATTTCGTGCGATATTTCGGCCATGATCCGCTCCGCTTCGCGCACGCTTAGCTCGCCGCCGACCACCACGTGAGCCGTGAGCGCGTTTGCGCCGCTAGTGATACTCCAGACATGCAGGTCGTGCACCGAGAGCACGCCGTCCACGCCTCTGATCTGCGCGACGAGCGCGTCTAGGCTCACGCCCTTTGGTGAGCCCTCCATCAGGATGTTTAGGCTCTCTTTTAGCATGCCCCAGCCGCTTTTTACGATGAGCGCGGCCACGAGCAGGCTAGCCGCCGCGTCCGCCCAGCCCCAGCCAAAGCACATCATCGCCAAAGCCGCCGCGATCGCGCCCACCGAGCCCGCAGCGTCACCCAGCACGTGCAGGTAGGCGCCGCGCATATTGACGTTTTCTCTCACGTCGCCGCCGCGCAGCATGTATAGCGCCACGACGATGTTTACGGCGAGTCCCAGCGTGCTGATAGCGAGCATGCCCGCGGTGGCTACTTCGGGCGGGTTTTGCAGGCGTCGCGCCGCCTCGATGACGATAAAAACGGCGATGACGATGAGCGTGACGGCGTTTATAGTCGCGGCTAAAATTTCGATCCGCCTGTAGCCGAAGGTCTTTTGCAGATTGCCTTTACGTTCGCCGAATTTAAACGCAAACAGCGAAAGTCCGAGCGCTGCGGCGTCTGATAGCATGTGTCCGGCGTCGGAGAGTAGGGCGAGCGAGTTCGTCGCGAAGCCGCCCGCGACCTCGATCAGCATAAAAGCGGAGATTATAAGGAAAGAATTTCTCAAAACAACCTTGTTTGACGTGTGTGAATGCGCGCAGTGGGCGTGATTTTCGTGCATTTTGACCTCGCTTTTGGGCAAATTTTAGTTAAATTATACCTCAAAAAAGCTCTTAAATTTTATCTATATCGCCTTCTAGTCCAGCATCTACGCGCTTGCCGATGTCTTTTAGTTTGCTAAACTCCTCTATCAGCCTAGGCGCGTCGCTGGGGCCGATCGCAAGCCTTCTAAATGCGCTATTTTGCATAAAATTCCTTTGTTTAAAATCGCGCGGATTCTAGCTGATTTTAAAATTCGCGTCAAATTTTTTGAAAATTTTTGCTGTAACTCTTGACATTACAACAAAATTTGACTATACTTCGCTCATCAGTTGTAAGTTATAACATTACAACAAAAATCTAAGGAGAAAAAGATGTTAAACTACAAGATCGTTTCAACAAAAAGCGAACCTAGAGTCGAGCTAAAAGAAGTTCTAGGCTTAAGCGGCTGTGAGCTTTCTATCAACGAGCTTCCCGCAAACGCGAGCGTACCTTTCGTGCATTCGCACAAGCAAAACGAGGAGCTTTATTTGGTGCTAAAAGGCGGCGGCACGCTTTTTATCGACGGCGAGGAGAAGGCGGTCAGCGAGGGCGACGCGATCCGCATCGATCCGGACGGCAAAAGGTGCTTTAAGGCGGGCGCGCAGGGGATGAGGTTTATCTGTATCCAGACCAAACGCGGCAGCCTGGAGCAGTACACTAACGGCGACGGCGTGATAAACGACGATGTAAAGCCAAGCTGGCTGTAAATTTCGCAAGACGGGCGCAGCAAAATGCGAGCGTAAATTTTAAACTGCGCGGCGCGGCATACGGCGCCCTGCATGGAGGGTTCATAGGCTGCGACGGCGACGATAGGTGGTCATATGATAGAGTATCAGCCGCGGCGGAAGTGAATTGGCTTGCCACAGCGATAGGCGGATGTGCGATCAAACAAATCAAATTTAAAGGAAAAACAATGAAAATAGCAATCATCGGAGCAAACGGAAAATCAGGTTCAAACTTGGTGCAAGAAGCCCTAAAACAAGGCTACGACGTTACGGCGATCGTGCGAAACAAAGAGTATAAAAACGACGACGTAAAAGTCGTTTATAAAGACGTTTTCGAGCTTAACAAGGCCGATTTGGCGGGCTTCGATGTCGTCATCAGCGCGGTCGCTGCATGGACGCCGCAGACCTTCCCGCTTCACGCGAAAATGACGCAGCATATCGCGGGGCTGCTAAGCGGCACGCAGACGAGACTTTTCGTCATCGGCGGCGCGGGCGTGTTATACACAGACGCTTCACGCAAGACGCGCCTGATGGATACTCCGAGCTTCCCTGCTGAGTATATGGGCGTAGCGGGGGCGACTGCGGCGAGCTACGAGGTGCTAAAAGTGAGCAAAGATTTGATCTGGACCTACGTGATCCCCGCCGCGGAATACGACGCAAACGCCGCTCGCACGGGCTCATACGTCCTTGTAGGCGACGAGCTGATCCTAAACGGCAAAGGCAAAAGCTACATCGGCTACGCAGACCTCGCGCTCGCCGTAATAGATGAGATCGGGGCGCAAAAATTTATCGGCAAGCCGTTTACGGCGGTCGGCGAATAATGCGGCTTTGCCGCGCGTAAATTTTAACTGCGCGGCACGACAAAATTCGGGTGCAAATTTTAACTACGTGGCGCGGTAAAATTATAACGTAAATTTAAAATTTAGCAGCAAAGCAAGCTCGGGCTTTAATCACAAAATTTAGCGCTAGACAGAGCCTATGTTTGAATTAAAATTTAGAGCGAGCTACGGCTTGAAATTGAAATTTAGCGGCGGGGCAAACTCAAGCTAAAATTTAAAATTTAACGGAAACGGTAGCGGCGACCGCGGTGCTAATGGCAGCGGCGATTGCATTGCGGAGCATCGGTAGCGATTGTATTCGAATAATAGCGGCGGATTGTATTCGCGACAACGGCAGCAGTGGTAATGAGCAGCGGTAGCGGTTGCAACGGCGGTAGGCGACAGCGGCGTGTACGGCGGCATTAGTAGCAGCCATATCACAGCGGGCGGTAGCGAGAATATAATGAACGGCGGCGCGGCGACTGCAACAACGGCGTAAAGATGATGAGCGATGGTAGCGTAGCGGCAAGCAGCAATAGCGATCTGCTGTAAATATAATGAATTGGTAGTAGCGACGGCGACAATGGCGGCAAAGATAATGCAATGGTAGTAGCGACGATAGCAGTAGCAGCGACGTGTAGCTGGTATGGTTGCGCTATCGGTATCGGCAACGCGCGGCTTGCTATGTCGCGGATGAAATTTAGGCGCGATTAAAATTAATATCTAAATTTTAAAAAATCGACTAGCAGATGAAATTTCGGAACGATTAAAATTTAATATCCTAATTTTAGAAAATCATTTAGCGAGTAAAATTTAGACACGATTAAATTTAAGATCAGAATTTTAAGAAAATCGCCTAGCGGATTAAATTTTAGCGCGATCTGAAATTTAGCGGTCGAGTTTAAGGAAAATTTCGCTTAAATTCTAAAACTCAGATCCAAATCAAGGAGCGAAATGCAAGTAGGTATAAAATTTTCACTCGCGGTGCACATCATGCTTTGCGTCGCGTATTTTCGCGAGGAGAAGGTCACGGGCGATTTCGTCGCCGCAAGCTCGGGGATAAACCCCGCCATCGCGCGCAAGCTGATCTCGCAGCTAAAAAACGCAGCTTTGGTGCTCACGACCGCGGGCGTGGGAGGCATCACACTAGCTCGCGACGCACGGCTCATCACGCTTTTAGACATTTACAAGGCGGTGAGCGAGGAGGACGCGATGTTTCGCCTGCACAAAGGCTCGCCAGCCGCCTGCCCCGTGGGCGGCAAGATCGAGGCGGTACTCGCGCCGCGCTTTGCTCGTATTCAGAATGATTTTAAAAAATCCCTATCAAGCGTGAGTTTGGCGGATCTTTTGAGCGATCTGGGATAGGGATTGTGTGTTTAAGCCGACTTTTGGCGGCTTTTAGAATTTATTTTACTAAATTTTATTTGCTTCGTCGTATAGCGTCGTCAAATTTAAAACCGAGCGTAATGATATGATGCAGATTTGACTTGAGCCTTTTCCATAGCGGCAGCAGAATTTACATCATTCATTTTAACCCCTTACTAGCATTGCTATCTAAATTTTTTGCTTTAGCTTTTTCTTCAAGCTGCTTAGCTTTTTGGATCAGCCTTTCAGTAATCTTGCTGGCAAATTCTTGAGTAAATTTAGCACTGAGCCGACCCTCATTCTTTTGGATTTCATCAAAATTTGGATGAAATTTTCTATAATCATCACCATTTATGACTATGGCATTATTATTTAAATTTGCTCTAAAATATGTTTTGTCATCGAGCTTTTGCCCGATCCTGGCTGACCACCCAAAACGAAGGCTATTTTATCATCCACCTTGCTAGCATCCAAAATAGACATATCCCATATCCTGCGAAAGCTATACTCGAAGTCAAGGTCGCTAACTTTATATTTGGTCGAGAAATCATCCGTTATCATTAAACTCTCTACTCTTGACAAGAAAGTCTAAAAGTATGTTATTGTCAATAAAATTCCTGCACATTAACCTATGCCATACCTTTTACTCAAATACTTTTTATCTTCAAATTTATATTTTTTAATGTCATCGTCTATTTGAATATCGGTTTTAATTGCTCCACCAAATGACAATACCTTAGCCATATCGGATTTAAATTTATTCTCTACCTCTATATTTTTCTCGTCAATAGCAAGAGCATCATCGATTTCGATTACGTCTTTAACACCAAGATTTAACCCCTGATTTAAGCTTTTAAATATTTTTTTAACTATCTCTACTTGCCTTATAGGTATTCCTATAACGGCTAAATTTACTGTTGCTTGCGGCATTTAAGGCTCCTTTCTTTTGCTTTCGATAGAATTAGCTTTTTCTTCAAGCTGCTTAGCTTTTAGATCCTCAATTTTAGCCTTAGATAGCTCGACGTCTCTATTGGCTTCCTCAAGCTTTCTTTCGGCCTCTTTGATCTTGGCTTCATCTCCGCTCTGTTTAGCTCTTTCAAGCTTCATTCGCGCCTCTTCCGCCTTCTCATAAGCTTTTTTATTAAGCTCCTTGGCTTTTATCATCTCATATTCCTCTTTGCTAACCTCTTTGATCATAGGATCTACCTCCCCGGTTTCCGGATTTCGTCCTACTATCCTATCCATACTTACATAGTCGCCATCGTAAAGACCGATACCTTTGCCAATTAACCCTTCCCCAAATGCAACTGATCCAAAAAACAAAAAATACATCAAAACCAACTTTTTCATCTTAAACCTTTCATTAAAAATTTTATGGCAATTATACCATAATTTTAAATCGCATATAAAGACATTTTAAGATTTCTAATTGTATTGAAACATAGCAAAAGAGCGATATTCTTGATGAAATTCTCATTTCATAAATTTCAAAAACGGACTAAGAAATTCCAAACTACAATACATTGTTTTGGTGCTTAGATTTTATCGATACTGATGAGATTAAATTTTAAAATTTTAGGCTTTGACGATTATAAGCGCCAAAGCCTAAATTTAAAATTTACAATTTTATCTTCCTAACTTCCAGCTCGCCGCTAAAAAAGTTCGCGTAGTAAAGCAGGTCTTTTTCGACCTCAAGCCCCGCTAGATAGCGCAGAGCGAGGTTCGCCTCAAAGCTTGCCGCAAACATCACGATCGCAGCCGTTATGCCCGCAGGCGTCGCGTTTAGGCTCGGGAAAAATTTAAAATCCGCATTCTGCACGAAGCAGACTTGGCACTGCCAGCTATCCACCGACGCAAACACCCACGGCACGCCTATTTGCTTAGCAAAGGCATCGATCTGCGCGCGCGTAGCGAGATTGTCGGTCGCATCTAAAATCAGATCAAATTTCTCGCCCGAGTCTATTGCGCTAGCGAAAAATTCCTCCGCGCGGCTTTTGTGCACTTCCACGCTCACGCCGTCGTAGCGAGCCTCCGTGCGGCTTTTAAAAACGTCCGCTTTAAATTTACCCTCGTCTGCGAGCGTGAATAAAATTTGCCTGTGGATGTTGTGAAGCGCCACCGTATCGAAATCCACGACGCTGATCCGCCCGATACCGCTTGCGCCCAGAGCGTAAGAAAGGCTACTTCCAAGCCCGCCCGCACCGATGATTAGGATGCGCTTGTCTGCAAGCGCGCGTTGCGTCTGCTCGCCCCAAAGTTGGATCTGCCTGTGAAAGTAGTTCATAAAAGCCCCCTACTGACTAGATTTTTTCGGAATTTCCACAGCCCGCGCGCCGCAGCGATCTCGTCCGCGTCCACTTCGCACATCAGCACGCCCTCTTCGTTTTTCAGCTCGTTTGCGATCTCACCGCTAGGGGTTACGACGAAGCTCTCGCCGTAAAATTTAAACTCGCTCTCGCCGAATTTCGCCTCGCCGATACGGTTTGCGCGGATGACGTAGAGCGAGTTCGTAAACGCGCGCATCTTCAAAAGCTCGCGCCAGCGTCCGCCGCTTTCGAAAGTCGAGGCGCACGGCACGAGCACGCAGCCGACGTTTTTTTGCATAAAATAGCGCCAAAATACGTCAAAATGCGCCTCGTAGCCGAAGCAGACGCCGAATTTTACGCCGCCCTCGCTAAAGATCATCGGCGAAATTTTACCGATTTTGCGGCTTTTGCGGTTGGCGAAAAAGCCCTCCTCGTTCCAGTGCGGATAGTCCATCAGGATATTTTGGTCGTAAAATTTTACCTCCGAGGGCGAAAATTTCGCGCAGGATTTCACCCAGATAGGCTCGTTTTCGCTCGCGCAAAAGATCTCCTCTTCGCTCGCATCTTTTTGGCTCTCGGCTTTTAAATTTGAAGCGTTCGAGTTACTCGGGATCGAAGCGCTTAAATTTAAACCGTCTGCGGAATTTGCGGCTTTGAAATTTAAAGCGTGCGCGCCGCAGGAGCTTAAGCCGCCTTTGGAACTCTGCTCGCTTGCGGAATTTAAAGCGCTCTTAGAATTTGAACCATCGTTGGAATTTAAATCGCTCTTGGAATTTAGCTCACCCTTGCAACCGGGCTCGCTTTTAAGGCTTAAAGAATTTTCGCTGCCGCAGCGCGCGCTTTTTTGAGCCGCGCCGCCGAAAATGCCCGCCTGCCTCAAAATCGCGCCGCTAGCGGCTCTGATTATCGGCGCTACGATATGTAGGTTGTATTTGGCGGCCAGCCGCGCCATCAGCTCCTGTTTATGCTCGCTCTGTTCGCAGGCTATGGAGCGGGGCATCTTTTTAAGCTCGCTAAAGAAGGAATTTAGCTCATATTCGCCCAGCAGCACGATCCGCGCGCCGTTGTCTTTGGCGACCTTCATATAGTAATCGATCCGATTTTCGCTCATCGAAAGCGTCGGTAGCTGTAAAACGCATACGTTTATCATCGCCGCCTCCTAAGCCTGCTCGGGCGCGTTTATTTCGGCAACCTCGAGTTTGGCGTTTTCTAAAATTTCCTTCGCCTCTTTTAGCAGCGCCACGCCCTGTTTATACAGCTTCACGCTCTCCTCCAAGCTCAGATCCTTGTCGTTTAGGCTCTTTAAAAGCGCGTTAATCTTCTCCATTTTTTCTTCAAAACTCATCCAAAATCCTTTTTATGATGTAATCAAATTTTTCTATCTCGACCAAAAACGCGTCGTGTCCGTAGTCGCTGTCGATCTGCGCGTAGCTCGTGCGATCCTTTTTCCCTAGATCGCTCATCGCATCGTAAATTTCTTTCATTAGCTCCGGCGGAAAGAGCACGTCGCCTTTGAAAGAGATGAGGTGCAGGCACGATCTGATCTGCGCACAGGCGTTTTTGAGATTGCCGTAGTGGCGCGTGCAATCAAATATATTCATCATCTTGGCGATGTAGAGATAGCACAGCGGATCGAACCTGCGCGCGAAATTTTCGCCGTTGTATTCAAGGTAGCGATCCACCTGAAAGCGCCCGTTGATCTCGTAAAGACCGTCGGTTTCAACGTAGTTGCGCCCAAATTTATCCTGCATCGAGCTTGGGCTCAGAAAGCTAATATGCCCCGCCATGCGCCCCACCGCCATGCCGTCAAGTCCGTGCTCGGCGATCAGATTTTTATCGTAGTTGCCGTTTTTAAAGCTCGGATCGCGCAAGATGGCCTCGGTCGCGATCTTATTAAACGCGATCGCCCAAGGCTGCGTGGCGTAGGTGCTTGCGAGCACAAAAATTTCATCCGCAAATTCCGGATATTCGATCGCATAGCACAGCGCCTGCATGCCGCCCAGACTGCCGCCGATAACGGCGCGGGCGCGCAAAATACCTAGGCGCTTTAAAAGCATCATCTGCGCGCGCACGACGTCCGAGACGACCACTACCGGAAAGCGCAAGCGGTACTCGCGGCCGCTGCTTTCATCGACATCAAGCGGGCAGGTAGAGCCAAACGGCGAAGCCAGGATGTTTATGCAGATGACGAAAAATTTCGTCGTATCGACCGCTTTATGATCGCCGATGAGCCCGTCCCACCAGCCGGGCTTAACGTCGCCCTCGTAAAGTCCCGCGGCGTGCGCGGAACCCGTTAGGGCGTGGCAGATGACGATGACGTTTGATTTATCGGAATTTAGCTCGCCGTATGTTTCGTAGGCGAGCTTGAAGTTGGAAAAGACGCGGCCGCTCTCCAGATAGAGCGGCTCGTCGAAATTTTGAATTTTGCTTTGAAGGATCACTGATTTACTCGGTAATTCGGCGCTTCCTGCGTGATGATGACGTCGTGGACGTGGCTTTCTTTAAGACCTGCGCTCGTGATCTCGACGAATTCCGCCTTTTGCTGAAAGGTCGCGATATCCTTGCTACCGCAGTATCCCATCGAGCTTCGCAAGCCGCCTAGCAGCTGAAAGATCACGTCTTTTAGCATACCCGCGTAAGGTACGCGCCCCTCGACGCCCTCGGGTACGAGCTTTTCTTTTGCGGTGCCGTCTTGAAAGTAGCGATCCGAGCTTCCCTTCTGCATCGCCGCAAGAGATCCCATGCCGCGGTAGGTTTTGTACTGACGGCCCTGAAACGTAATGAGCTCGCCTGGGGTTTCGTAGCAGCCTGCTAGCAGGCTTCCCATCATCACCGAGCTTGCGCCCGCGGCTAGGGCTTTGGCGATGTCGCCCGAGTATTTGATGCCGCCGTCTGCGATGATAGGAATTCCAAATTTAGCCGCCTCGATCGCGCAATCGTTGATCGCGGTGAATTGCGGCACGCCCACGCCCGCTACGATGCGCGTAGTGCAGATCGAGCCCGGGCCGATGCCTACTTTAATCGCA
Organism: uncultured Campylobacter sp.; assembly: GCA_900539505.1. GTDB lineage: Bacteria > Campylobacterota > Campylobacteria > Campylobacterales > Campylobacteraceae > Campylobacter_B. The sequence continues at coordinate 13,199 of UQCL01000019.1, forward strand.
TCGGCTCCCGCGTTTGCGATATCTTTTATGCTGGCGGGATTTGCGACGTTTCCGACTACTACGTCCACGTCAAAATTTCGCTTCAGCTCCTTAAGCGTGTCGATAATGCCTTTGGAGTGCCCGTGCGCAGAGTCCATCACAAGCGCATCTACGCCCGCTTTTACGAGAGCTTCGGCTCTTTGCAGATGGCCTACGCCAATCGCCGCGGCGACGCGAAGGCGTCCGAATTTGTCTTTATTAGCGCTTGGATATTCGATGCGTTTTTTAAGGTCTTTAATCGTAATAAGCCCCTCCAAATGGCCGTTTGCGTCGATTATCGGAAGCTTTTCTACCTTATTGTTTCTAAAAATTTTCTCCGCATCATCAAGCGTGCAGCCCTTTGGAGCGGTAATTAGCGGAGCCTTGGTCATCTTCTCGCCCACGAGCGCGGCGGTGTCTGTTTCAAAGCGCAAGTCGCGATTGGTTAAAATTCCAATCAGCACGCCGTTGTCGTCGATAACGGGAATGCCGCTAATATGGTACTCGCTCATCAGATCGAGAGCGTCTTTGATCGTGGCGTCCGCCTTGATCGAGATAGGGTCTATAATGACGCCACTTTCGCTCTTTTTTACGCGGCGAACCATCTTGGCTTGCGAGTCCTCGTCCATATTTTTATGGATCACGCCGATGCCGCCGAGGCGCGCCATCATTATCGCGGTGCGGTACTCGGTGACCGTATCCATCGCAGCACTCACGAGAGGGGTATTTAGCGTGATATTTTTCGTAAAACTCGTGCTGATATCGACCTCTTTGGGTAAAATTTCAGAGTATTGCGGTACCAACAAAACATCCTCGAAGGTCAGAGCCTTTTTGACGATCTTCATACTTATCCTTTCACGATTTTTTCTAAACTCAAGCCGCCGTCCAGCACCGTTTGTTCGTCGTAGGCGCGCCCGATGAGCTGCGCGCTGATATTAAGAGCCTCTTTGTTTTTCGCTACCGGCACGGAGATCGCGGGAAGCCCCGCTAAATTTACGCCGATCGTGTAGATGTCGCTAAGATACGCACGTAGCGGATCGCTAAGCTCGCCGAATTTATACGCCACGCCCGGCGCGATCGGCATAAAGATCAAATCGGCGTCTTTTAAAATTTCCTCATATTCGCTTTTGATGAATGCCCTTGCTTTCTGCGCTTTGATGTAATACGCGTCGTAGTAGCCGCTGCTTAGCACGAAGGTGCCTAGAAGCATGCGGCGCTTGACCTCGTCGCCGAAGCCTTCGCCGCGAGTGTTGGCGTAGAGCTCTTTTAGATTTAGAGCCTTTGCGCGGTTCCCGTAGCGCACGCCGTCGTAGCGGCTTAAATTTGCGCTAGCCTCGGCGGTGGCGATGATGTAGTAGGTCGCGATGTCGTATTTGGAGCTGCAAAGATCGCGGTAAACGATCTCATGTCCGAAGGATTTTAGCTTTTCTATAGTTAAATTCAGAGCCTCTTTGACCTGCTGCGAGGCCTCGTCCACGTAGTTTTTTATAACCGCGATCTTAAGCTTGCGACCTTCGTTTAGCTTATCCGCGGTGCTTTCGTAAGCGCCCGCGTAGCTCGTGCTGTCCATCTCGTCGCGGCCTGCGATGATGTCGTATAAGATCGCTGCATCCTCGACGCTACGCGTGATCGGTCCTATCTGATCGAGGCTGCTCGAATACGCCGCGAGCCCGTAGCGGCTGACCCTGCCGTAGCTCGGCTTAAAGCCTACGCAGCCGCAAAATGCCGCCGGCTGGCGGATCGAGCCGCCCGTATCGCTTCCGAGTGCGGCTACGGCGATATTTGCCGCTACGGCAGCCGCGCTTCCGCCGCTACTGCCGCCGGGTACGCGCGAGTGATCGGTCGGATTGAGAGTTTTGCCGTAGAATGAGCTTTCGGTCGTGCTTCCCATCGCAAACTCATCCATATTCGTTCGTCCAAACGGCGCCAAACCGCGCTTCCGTAGCTTTTTGATCACCGTCGCATCGTATGGCGCGACGTAACCTTGCAAAATTTTACTCGCAGAGGTGACGCTCCAGTCTTTTACCTGAATGTTATCTTTGATCGCGATCGGCACGCCCTCGCCGCTGATGTTTAGAGCCTCGCCCGTGAGCTGCTCGACGTAGGCGCCGAGCTCTTTGGTTTTTAAAATTTTATCCTTTAGCTCCGCTCTAAGCGCCGAAATTTCATCCCCGCTCAGGCTTAGAGCCTCTTTTAAACTTATCATCTGCCATCCTTAAATTTATTCACGAAATATATCCCTACGCCCGTTGCTACGCAGATTAGCGCGATCGTAAAAAATACGAAGCCGAGACTTATAGGGCTAGCGAGCATGCATGACCTTCGCGCAGCGCGGGCAGAGCTCATCAGGCTCTTTTGCGTTAAATTTCCAGCATCTCGGGCATTTATGTTTAGAGGATTTTACGAGGCGGAAAATTTCGTCGTTTATCTTAAACTCCGCCAGAGCAGGCCCGCTTTGCAGAGTGTCCACGTCGCTTACCATGAACCAATCCGCCACGCCTAGGATGTCGTTTGATAAAATTTCGTTCGAGCTCGTCTGCAAAACCAGCTCAAGCGTCGATTTGATGATCTTGTCCTTTTTCAGCGCGTCGATAAGCTCGAAAAATTTCTCCCTCGATTTGATTAAAATTTCGTCGAATTCTAGAAAATCGTCAAATTCTACCTGCTTGTAGATCAGATCGAAAACGTCTTCCTTGCCCTCTTTGATGATACGCGGCGCAAACTGCATCACTTCGTCAATCGTGTAGGTTAGCGTAGGCGCGATTAGAGGCAGTAGCGCTCGCGTAATCAGAGCGATCGCGCTTTGCGCGCTTCTGCGGCGCGGCTCGTCGGGTGCGTCGCAGTAGAGCCTATCTTTGCAGATATCAAGATAAATTCCGCTCAAATCGGCGCTTAAGAAATTTAGCAAGGCGTTGAAGCCCTTTGAAAAATCGTAGTTTCTAAACGCCGCTTCTGCGCCCGCAAAGGCGTTTGCCGCGCGCGTTAGGATCCAGCGGTCAAGCCGCGTAAAATTACTCGTCTCGATCTCATTTAAATCGCTCGTACTTGCGAGCAGAAATCTTATAGTATTGCGGATCTTGCGGTACTGCTCGCTTACCTGCTTAAGGATATTGTCGCTGATCTTTAGATCGGTCGAATAATCACTCATCGCGACCCAAAGGCGTAAAATTTCCACGCCGTGGCTCTTTGCGACCTCTTGCGGATAGACGACGTTTCCGACGGACTTGCTCATCTTCTGGCCCTTCTCATCGACGGTAAATCCATGCGTGAGGATGCTTTTGTATGGCGCGCATTCGTTAATCGCGCAGCTTAGAAGCAGAGAGCTTTGAAACCAGCCGCGGTGTTGGTCGCTGCCCTCAAGATACATATCCGCGGGGAATTTGCCTGCATCGTAGGCGCCGCTTTGCAGCACCGCTTTCCACGTCGAGCCGCTATCGAACCAAACGTCTAAGATATCCATCACCTTTTCTAAATTTTCAGGCTTATAGCCGCTATCCTGTGGTAAAAGCTCCGAAATTTCCATCTGCCACCAAGCATCCGCGCCTTTGGCTTTAAAAATCTCGTAGATATTATTTAAAATTTTTTCGTCGAAAATCGGCTCTTTGGTGCTTTTATCGCGGAAAAACGCGATCGGCACGCCCCAATCTCTCTGGCGCGAGATACACCAATCGGGGCGGTTCTCTATCATCGAACTTAGGCGGTTGATGCCGCTTTGCGGATAAAATTTAACTTTGTCGATCTCTTCTAATGCTACTTGGCGCAGCGTCTTGCCGCTGAGCTTGGGCTCATCCATCGCGATAAACCACTGCTTCGTCGCGCGGTAAATCACCGGCTTGTGCGTGCGCCAGCAGTGCGGATAGGAGTGGACGAATTTGCCGGATTTGATAAGCGCGGGGCCTAGAAGCTCTAAAATTTTCTCGTTTGCTTTGAAAATATGCATCCCCACGAACTCATCTACGACGTCTGCGCGGAAAAGCTTTTTGGTTTTAAGGGTTTGATCAAAGCATCCGCCCTCATCTACCGGCATCAGCACTTCGATGCCGTATTTAAGCCCTACGAAATAATCGTCCTCGCCGTGTCCCGGAGCCGTATGCACGAGCCCGGTGCCGCCGTCCATCAGGACGTGCTCACCGAGGATAAATTTTGAATCTCTATCGTTTAGCGGATTTATCGCGTTTAAGCCCTCAAGCTCGGTAGCCTTAAATTCTTTTACGATCTCGCCCTTGGTGATGCCCAGGCTTACGAGGCTTTCGACCAGAGGTTTTGCCAGGATCAAATTTTCGCTCGTCAGCGCGTAAATTTCATTCGGGTTCAAAGATATCGCGCCGTTTGCGGGCAGCGTCCAAGGCGTAGTCGTCCAGATGACCGCTTTAGCGCCCTTTGCACCGATTTTGGCATTCGCTTCACCGCTTAGATCGAACGCCACGAAGATTGAGTAGTCCTCTTTGTCTTTGTATTCGACCTCGGCTTCCGCAAGCGCGCTTTTTGCCGCCCAGCTCCAAAACACGGGCTTACTTCGCTCGATTAAAATTCCTTTTTTCGCGATCTGGCAGAGCGCTTTGTAAATTTCAGCTTCAAACTCAAATTTTAGCGTCAAATATGGATCGTCCCAGTCGCCCAAAATCCCCATATCTTTAAATTCATTGCGCTGCACGTCGATAAACTCTTTGGCATGTTGTCTGCAAAGCTCGCGGATCTGCACTTTTGAAAGCGATTTTTTCCGCTCGCCCAGCTTGATCTCTACTTGCTGCTCGATCGGCAGACCGTGGCAGTCCCAGCCCGGCACGTAGCGGATATCCTCGCCGAAGAAATAATGGGTTTTGGTGATGATGTCTTTTAAAATTTTATTCAGCGCGTGGCCGATGTGGAGGTGTCCGTTGGCATACGGCGGACCGTCGTGGATATTAAAGCTGACGCTTGCGCCCTTGCGTTTAGCCTTCATCTTTTCGTAAATTTTACGCTGCTCGTACCATGCCTTAAACCGCGCAGGTTCGTTTTGCGGCAGCGCGCCTCGCATCGCAAAGTCCGTCGTAGGAAGAAAGAGAGTATCTTTGTAGTCCATATTTGTACCTTTTCGTGTCTTAAAAAATTTGTGAAGTTTATCCAAAACGCCATTAAAAAGCTCTGAAAGAGCAGTCTGCGTTTATGCTATAATGTGCGAAAATTTAATGAGGGTCTTTATGAAAAATATTATCCTTGTAATCGGCGAGGAGATCCGCTACGACGCGGCTTTGATGAGCTATATTTCTCGCAGCTACGAGCGGGTTTTCGGGCGGATCGACGATCTGAAATTCTTAAGCGAAAACGATAAGGCTTTGCCCTTCGCGCTTGAAAAGATGATCGATTCGTACGATTTTATCACGATCTTTGCGGCAAACTCCGCCTACGCGGTTGTCGGTAAAATTTTATCGACGCTCTCTTTCGATTCGCTCGAACTGAAAAATGGAGAAACCCTAGCGCCCTCGATGGCGCGCACGGTGGCGAAAAACAGCTTCCTGATAAACGTCAGAGGCTGCTCGGTAAACGTGATCAAGGCGCTTTGCTTGCAGAGCCTGCCGCCGATCCTCCAAGACGCGCCGAACGCGGGCGAGAGTTTTTATCTATTCGATTGCGAATACGAAAGCGTAAAGCAGCGCCTAGAAAGTCTTGCTATCAGTTATAAAATTTCGCTTACGATCAGCAGGCCCAGCTCCTTTTTGCTGCTCGTGCGCGCCAGTGCGATGAAATTCGGAGCGCTGGACGCGTTTTTACAAAGCGTTGGCAAGTATTATGAGAGCTGCTATATCGAAGGCGGCGATTTTATGGGCTTTGTGGTGGATAGACTGCGCGAAATAGGCGCTAAGATCACCTTCGCAGAAAGCTGCACCGCAGGGCTCATCGCCGCAAAATTCGGCGCGGTCGCGGGCGTGAGCGACGTTTTTGACGGCTCGCTCGTAAGCTACGCCAACGAGATAAAAAATCTCTGGCTCAACGTAGGCGAAGATACGCTCGCTCGCTACGGCGCGGTAAGCGCGCAGACCGTGGGCGAGATGCTGGAGGGCGCGCTGCAAAGCAGCGGGGCAAGCTTCGCTCTTGCGGTAAGCGGTATCGCGGGCCCCGGCGGCGGAAGCGCGCAAAAGCCCGTAGGGACGGTCTTTATCGGCGCGAAAGAGCAGGGCGGCAAACAGATCGTCGGGGAATTTCATCTAAAAGGCGATCGAAATTACATCCGCGAGCAAAGCGCCGATATCGCTATCTGCTTGCTTTTGAAGCTTAGAAGCGATCTGTTTTTCGGGCGGCTTCCAAGCGCGCCTGCGAGGGATGAAATTTAAAGGAGCGGATTTTGAAAAGACGAATTTTGAAAGGGTGCGGACGCGATTTAGCGCAGAATTTTATCCGAGCAAACGGCGAGCTGGGCTTTGAACGATGGCAAAATTTCGATTCGGCGGACGGCGGGCAGAATTTTACTCGGGCTAGCGACGGGCGAAATTTTATCTCAGCGCAGGGCGGACTAAATTTTATCTCAGAGGGTCGCGCTAGAAATTTTAGCTTTATAAACGCGGCGCGAAATTTTACTTTAGCGCTAGCCGCAGCGTGTATTTTAAGCGGCTGCGACGGCGGATCGGACGGGCAAAATCGCGAGCAAAGCGCACGTTCGAAACAGAATTTTAGCGCGGGTAATCAAGGGCAAAATTTTAATAAAAGCGCGGATAACTCGGGTCAAAGCTCCGCGCAAAATTCCATGCCGCAGGGTTTTGAGAGCAAGCAAAAATCCGATCTGAACTCCACGATAGACGAGCTTGCAAACGATGCTAAAGTTTTGGGCGAGGCTTTGCAAAATTTGCAGAAAAAGGCGCCCGAAGCGCTGAACGATTTCGCCGCTCGTAATGCCGATAGGACCAAGGATCTGATAAAGCAGGGCGAGGCGGCAGCGCATGATCTGGGCAAAAACCTCGATAAAATGGGCGAAAGCCTGCAAGGTATCATCAAGGATGCAAACGAAAGTATCGGTAAGGTCTTGGAGGGCTTTGGCGTCGCGCCGCAGCAGGGGCCGCGCGGCGGGCGCTCGCAGGAGCGCGATGATCGCTTGGAGTCTGATGACGGGAGCAGCGGGCAAAGTTTTAGAATTTAGGTAGCGCTAAATTTTACTCAAATTTTTTGTTGCGACCGCCACCCGCAGGGAAGCGGCAAGTCTCCGAAAGAGCGTAACGAGCCTGCACGAAAGCGTGACGGACACTCATAAGAGCGCGACAGACGCTTGGATCAGGGAGGCGACACCGGCGGACAAAGCTTTAGAATTTAAGCGCGGCTAAATTTCGCTTAAATTTGTTTGTTATGGCGAATGCTCGCAGAGAAACAATGCTAAATTTTATTAAATTTACTCGGCGCGACGGTTTTGTTAAAATTTTACTCGGCACGGCGGTTTAAAATTTTGCGTGCGAGCCGCGAGCCTTGTTAAATTTCGTCATCTTTCGGCGCGGGCTTTTTTAAAATTTCATTCTCTCGGCGTAAGATTTTTTAAATTTCATCATTTTGCGGCGTGTGCGTTGCGGTGCGCGGAAATTTTTTACGTTGCGCGATTTCGGTTTGTAAAAAACCCGCGCAAGGCCGGTTCGTGCCCCGCACTCGGGCGCTAAAATTTTGCGCACCCCGATCGGAACACGCCCGATCAAAACCGCTTTTCCTTACCCGCTAAATTTATAGCGTCCGCGCAAAACAGCGGCGAGCCTGGCAGAGCGAGCGTCCGTGCCGTTCTGTTAAATTTAAAAATTTACGCACACCTTTAAATTTACGCGGCCGCTCTGTCCTCCGCGCCCGCTTCGCTAAATTTTAAATTTACGCGACTATTTCATAGTCCGTGCTGCTTCTTAAAATTTCAAATTTACGCGCCGTATCCGCCGCCTGCCGCGAGCAAAATTTTAAAATTCCGCACGCCGCTGCGGGTAAAATTTTAAAATTCCGTCCGCGCTTCGTATGATCTAAAATAAAATTCCAAGCAAATTTCCGCGCCTAAATTTGAGCCCCGCTCTTAAATTTTAAAATTTTATCAGAGATTTTTTTATACAATTACGACTGAAATTCGGCCCAAAAAAGGAGAGGGAATGTATAAGCTAAAGCATCTTCTTAGCGCGCAGGATCTGAGCCGCGAGGACATCTACGACTTCATTGATCTGGCGCGCGAGTTTAAAGCGCTCAACCGCAGCGATATCAAAAAATCCGACTCGCTTCGCGGCAAGACGGTCATCAACGCGTTTTTTGAAAACTCCACCCGCACCCGCACGAGCTTTGAGATCGCAGCCAAGCGCCTGGGCGCGGACAGCGTAAATTTCACCGCTGCGGATAGCAGCACAAAAAAGGGCGAGACGCTGATCGACACCATCAGAAATATGCAGGCGATGCGCACCGATATCTTCGTGCTGCGCCACAGCTGCTCGGGCGCGGCGAAATTCGTCGCAGCCAACTGCGACGCATCGATCGTAAATGCGGGCGACGGGCTGAACGAACACCCGAGCCAGGCGCTTTTGGATCTTTTTACGATCAGTGAGCACAAAGGCAGGATCGAGAATTTAAACGTCGCGATCATCGGCGATATATTTCGCTCGCGCGTGGCTAGAAGCGACATCTGGGCGATGAAAAAACTAGGCATAAACGTGCGGCTCTTCGGCCCTCCGATGATGCTGCGCGACTGCGACGCGTTCGGTTGCCCGATATGCAAAAGCGTAGAGGAGGCGATCGAGGGCGCCGACGTCATCATCATGCTTAGAATTCAGCTCGAGCGGCAAGATGGCGAGCCGAGCTTTCCGAGCGTGCGCGAATACTCGAAATTTTTCGGACTTACAGCTAAGAGGATGCAAGCTGCAAAAGAGGGCGTCATGATAATGCACCCCGGCCCGATCAACCGCGGCGTGGAGATCAACTCCGACGTAGCCGACGATCCGCGCTATAGCTGCGTTTTAGATCAGGTAGAAAATGGCGAGGCGATGCGAATGGCGATACTTCATACGATAAATTTAAATAGGAGCGCACGATGAAAATTTTGATAAAAAACGGCACGATCGTTAATTGGGGCGGTAGCAAGGAGGCGAACGTCCTGATCGAGGGCGATAAAATTTCAAAGATCACGCGCGAGTGTCCCGCCGCAGACCGCGTAATAGACGCCGCGGGCAAGCTCGTGATGCCCGGCCTCATCGATATGCACGTGCATTTTAGAGATCCCGGGCTCGAATACAAAGACGATGTCATCAGCGGCAGCGAAACTGCGGTCGCAAGCGGCGTGACGACCTGCCTCCCGATGGCAAATACTAGGCCCGTAAACGACAACTCCAGCATCACTCGCGCGATGATCGCCAAGGCTAAACAGCGCGGGCTTATCGATCTGCTACCGATAGGCGCGATCTCGCAGGACTGCAAGGGCGCAAAGATCGTCGAGATGGGCGATATGCTGGAAGCCGGCTGCGTGGCTTTCAGCGACGACGGGCTGCCCGTGACCGACAGCTCAGTGATGCGACAGGCGCTCGAATACTCCGCGCACTTCGGCTCATTCGTGATAAATCACAGCGAGGATTGCTCGCTTTGCCACGGCGGCGTGATGAACGAGGGCAAAGTTAGCGCGATCCTCGGTCTAAAGGGGATGGCGAGCGAAAAAGAGGAGATCATGATCGCGCGCGATCTGCTGCTTGCCAAAAAGACTGGCGGGCACATCCACATCGCGCACGTAAGCTCGGCGTGGTCGCTAAAGCTCATAAAGCAGGCTAAGCGCGAGGGTATCCGCGTTACCTGCGAGGCTACGCCGCATCACTTCACCTTCGACGAGCGCGAGTTGATGGGGTACGATACGAATTTTAAAATGTCGCCGCCGCTTCGCACACAAAGCGACGTGCAGGCGATCAGAGAGGCACTTAAAAGCGGTCTGATCGACGCTATCGTGACCGATCACGCGCCGCATAATACTGACGATAAATTCGTAGAATTCGATCACGCGCCGTTTGGAATTTTAGGGCTTCAAACCCTCGTGCCGCTTACGCTGCGGCTAGTAAACGAGGGTGTCATCAGCCTTGAAGACATGGTGCGGCTGTGCTCGTTTAACCCGGCTAAAATTCTAAATTTAAAGGACAAGGGCGAGATCAAAGAGGGCTTTTTGGCCGACGTCGCGATCATCGATCCGCAGATTTCCTACGTTTACGACGAGGCGCTAAATAAGTCCAAATCGCGCAATTCGCCGCTTTTCGGCAAGCAATTAACTGGCGCTGCGGTTTGCACGATCAAAAGCGGTCGCGTGGTCTATGAGTTTCCAAACGTCGTAGAGTAGGGCGCTTGCGGCATAGAGCTTGCGAGCGGCGGCTTGCGGGCAGAGCTTGCGAGTGGTAGCTTGCCGACGAGCGATATTCGTAGCGCAAATGGTGCTATTGCTTAATTTTAAATTTAGCTAGTTTGGACGCAACGGCTTGCTTTTAAAATTTTGCGGTGCGATCGGTTCATTTTAAATTTAGCGGCAGCGTAGGCGCGGCGACTTGTCTTTAAAATTTCATAGCGCGTTTTGCTCGGTATCGGCGCTATCTTTGATCCAGTAGTGCGATCGCCTTGCTTAAATTTAGTGGTAGTCCGGATATAGCAAACTACGTTTAAAATTTTACGGCGCGATTTTTTTTGGTCTAATTATGTGGAGCCCTGTGGCTAATTCGCTTTAAATTTTGCGGTAACTCGGTATGGCAACTTACTTTTAAAATTTCATAGCGCGAGCGCGGTTGAAATTTTTTTAAAGCGGTTTGTCATTTTTGTAGTGCGGGTAAATTTGACGCACATCGCCTTGCTCATGCCACTCGTGGATTTCGGCCTCGGAATTTTACCGACGTGCGCGGCATTTGTAAATTTATAACGGCGCCTTTTTCGATGCGGCAGCTGCTTTTAAAATTTCGCATCATGGCGCGCCTAACTTTTATATTGTAGCTAGATTTCCATGCCGTGCGTGAATAATCCGCCGCATGAATGTAAGCGTCTAAATTTAAAGGATATCTATGAACGGCGAAATATATCTCTCATGCGCGCTGTGTGTCGCGCTAAAATCAGCTCTGCGCGGCAATCCTAAGCCACTCCTGCAAGATCAAAAATGTATAAAATATTTAAATTTTGAGTTTGCGGAGGAGCATTTCCGCACCGCAGAGGGTGTGAGCCGCGCAGCGCAGGACGGCGTAAACGACGCAAGTAAAGCTGCGGAGCAAAAAGATGCGTACGGCGCAGTGCAAAGCAGTGCGACGGACAAAGCCGCCGAGAGCGGCAGTGCAGCGGACGAAAAGCGCGCGAACAGCAAAGAAGCGGCAAATGAAAAAGCGGCGAGAACAAAAGGCGCCGACGAAAGCACGGGCTCGTCGTTTCTGCAAAAGGCGCATAAATTTTTTACCGAGCAAGTCGCGCAAAAAGGGCGAGAGGACGAGCCAATCTCCGCACGGCGGCGTTGGATAGAGCAGTGCCTAAAGCTCGGTCTGAAGGACGCTGGGCTTAGTATTCCAACTTTCGTAAAAGATAGAGCGCTTTTGGGCTTTTCGGGGATGAACGTAAACGGCATCGTCTGCCGTTTCGAGGACTTTGACGGCGTTTTTACGCCTGATTGGAAATACGATCGCGACAAAAAGGCTTGGCGCGTGAAATACGTCGAGCGCCTTTGGCGCGGGATGCCGCGGGATGCGCTAAACGCGCGCGATAACAGCGCAGAATTCGGGAATGTTTTAGTGCAAATCAGGGATTTTGCGAGCAAGATAGGCTGCGAAAACTTCGCGCAGACGTTTGATAATGCGCTTAAGACGCTGCGGGGCGAAATCCCCGTGGGCGAGTATTACGCCGTTTCGTTTGCAGCGCTGCCTCAGCCGAGCTTGAGGGCGTTTGCCGCGGCGGGGATCGCCGATATATTCGGTGCGATGGGCTCTTGGAATGGCGAGCCGCCGTCTATGGCGCAAGAAATGGGGCTCGGGGGCGAATACGATCGCCTCTCGGACGAGCTCTTGGCGCAGAAAAACTTAGCGATTTTGTTTGCGATAAACGGCTGGTAGGGCTTTGGCGCAAGAGTTAAAAGCGCGCTAAGCCTCTATCGTCGCGGGCCTATCAAACGCCGTTACGCTCGGCAGTTCGCCTTTAAATTTCTCGATCTGCACCATGCTCGTGTGCGCGGTGTTGCTTTGCGATAGCTGCGAGCTCGGTACGTCCCTAGTTAGCACGTTTATGTTGCCGTGTTTGCATAGGCTTTTCTCGCCCCAGACGGCCGGATCGTACCACGCGCCCTCGCTCACGATCACGACGTTATCTTGTGCGGTATCGCTTACCAGCGCGCCGCAGAGGATCTCGCCTCGGTCGTTATAGATCCTTACCACGTCGCCCGTTTTGATGCCGCGCGCCTTTGCCGTGGCGGGGCTAATTAGCGCGGGTTCGCGGTTCGCGATCTCGGCGTAGTTGCGGATGAGCGAGCTGTTTAGCTGCGAATGGAGTCTAAATTTAGAGTGCGCGCCGCTGATGGCGATAGGGTACTTGCTCACGTCGCCGCCCAGCCACTCAAAGGGCTCCATCCACGTCGCGTGCGGCGGACAATCGGGATAGCCTAGCTTTTCGACCGCTTCGGAGTATAGCTCGATCTTGCCCGACGGCGTTTTTAGCGCGTTTTTCTCGGGATCGACGCGGAAGTCCGCGTAGTTTGTGAAGTACCGCTTTTTCTCGTCGATTTTATCAAATTTAACGTAGCCTTTCTCCCAAAACTCCTCAAATTTCGGCATCGCCACCCCCATGCCCTCGGCTTGCTTGGCAGCGTTTTCGTAGATCTCGCGCACCCACTCAAGCTCCGTTTTACCCTCGCTAAAGGCCTGCTCGTACTCCTCGCCCCACTGCGCGCAGATGAGCCGTGCGATCTCAAAGTCGCTTTTGCTCTCGCCGGCAGGCTTAACTAGCGGTTTAATCGCAAAAAGGTATTCGCTAGTCGAGTTTGCAAACTCGATATCCGTGCGCTCGCACTCAAGAGCCGATGGCAGCACGATGTCGCTGAGCCTAGCCGTACTCGTCCAAAAGGGCTCCGTGGTGATGATCGCTTCGATCTTTTTCATCGCTTCGACTGCGCGGTTGGTGTCGGGGTGGCGGGTGAAGGTCGAGCCGTTGGCGTTAAACATCACGCGGATGTGCGGCATGACGTATTTTTTGCCGTTTCGCTCGATTTGCTTGCCAGGCTCCATGATAGCGTCTATGAGCCTGCTGTTTGGTATCTCGTGGTATTTGGCTTTGGCTAGTTTGCCCTGCGGGGCGATGTATTTTTCGTTTACCGCGGGATTAAAGGCCTGAAGCTTTGGCGCGATGAAGCTAATATCGGCGTTTTTATGCATCTGATCGTTCATTACGTATCCGCGCCCGGTCTTGCCGATGTCGCCTAGCATCGCAGCCAGCGCGATGAGCGCCCAGTACGCCATCTCGCCGTGATGCTGTCGCTGTATCGCGTAGCCCGTGACTATGAGCGCGTCTTTTTTAGCTAGCGTATCGGCTAGGCTTTTTAGCTCCTTTTCGCTCACGCCGCAAATTTTGCTTGCCCACGCAAGATCTTTTTTCACGCCGTCCTTCGTGCCAGTGAAATACTCTTTAAATTTATCGAACCCGACCGTGTAGCGCTCAATAAATTCTTTGTCGTAAAGCCCGTTTTCGTAAAGATATTCGCAAAGCCCGATCAACATCGCCGTATCGGTGCAAGGGCGCACGGCGAGATAGTGCGCGCCAAAATACTCCGCCGTTTCGTTGCGGTAGATGTCGACGCTGTAAATTTTCATCTCGCCTTTTTTAAATTTATCTTTCATAGTCTCGTAGTAGGCGTATGAGTTGTGCATCGGCACGCCGATGGCGATCTTGTTTGAGACGACTGGGTTCGTGCCCCAAAACACGATCGTTTTGGCCTCCTTTACCACGCCTTCCCAGCGCGTCGGAGCGTGCGTCGGATCGATAGAACCCGTCACGTGAGGCAAAAACACCGTAGCCGCACCGTATGAGTAGCCGCCAAGCTCGCTCACGTAGCCTCCTAGCGCGTTTAGCATGCGCTTTGCAGTGCGCTGCGAGTGGCCGACCTTGCCTAGGCTACCCCACTGATAAAGCTGCCCGTAAATGGCCTCCGAGCCGTATTTGTCGAAGTTTTCTTTTAAAATTTTAGCACTTAGCTTTATCGCCTCGTCCCAGCTAACGCGCACGAAGGGCTCTTTGCCGCGAAGCTGCGGCTTTGGATCTGCGGGATCAGCAAGGAAGCTTTTGCGCACGTAGGGGTATTTCACGCGCGTTTCGTTTTGGATGTGATCGCTTAGGGCGTTGTTTAGCACCGTAGGCATCGCGTCGCCCTCGAATGGCTCGGTGCCAACGACCCTGCCGCCGATGGTTTTCACATAAAATGCGCCGAATTTATTCGCGCAAAGCCCCATCTGCTCGTCAAATATCGCCTGCGCCGCCGCGCCTAATTGTTTTGCCTGCGCCGAAGCCGCAGCTAGCGCGCCTAGTCTTAGAAAATCTCGTCTTTTCATGGTTGCCTCCGTTAAATTTAAATTTGGTGGTTGATTTAGTTTAAATTTAGCGGGATTTATGGAGTTAAACTTTGCATTGTATGCCTTTAAACGTATTACGCGACCTCGCATCTTGACGGCGATTTTACGAAATTTAGGCTTAATTTGCCATTTATCTATGGCATTGCGGCGAAATTAAATTTTTATACGCAGTTGCTGCTAAAAGAGCTTATCTATCAGCGCATATCCCCACAGCGCGGCGTTGAGAAATAGACTCATCATCACGGCCGTGCTTGCGGTGTCTTTGGCGCCCTTGGCTAGCGGGTGGATTTCGCTCGTGGTAAGATCGACCGCGCGCTCGATGGCTGAGTTTACGCACTCAAGCGCTATAGTAAAGACTGCGCCGAAGATCAAAAATAGATTTAGTACTGCGCCGAAATTCCAAAAAAATAGCGACAGCAGAAGCGGCACGAACACGAAAAGCTCGAGTCTGAAGCTACGCTCGCTGCGCAGCATCTCGCAAAGACCCGCCATAGCGTAGCCCCAGTTGGCAAAAAATCGGTATTTGGGCTGATTGCGCATAATTTTCCTTTAAATTTAGTCAAAATTTCGTATAATCATACCAAAATTTTTGTGCCAAAGGCTAAATTTGAAACTGATTAGTTGGAACGTAAACGGGCTGCGCGCAGTGCTCGGCAAAGACGGCTTCGCGTGGCTTGCGGAGCAAAATCCCGATTTTTTGGGCTTGCAAGAGATCAAGGTGAGCGAAAAGGACGCCCCCAAAGGGCTTTATGAGCTCGGATTTTCTCAGATCGATCTAAATTCCGCCGCTCGCGCGGGATATTCGGGCGTGGCGAGCCTGGCGAAATTTAAAAGCGAGACGAGCAAGGCGCTGTTTTTCCCCGACGACGAGGGGCGCGTGCTGCAGCACCGTTTCGGCGACGTCGTGCTTTTTAATATCTACTTTCCCAACGGCCAAAAGGATGAGGCGCGGCTAGCCTACAAGATGGAATTTTACGCAAAATTCCTAGCCTATGCGCGCAGCCTCGCGGAGCAGGGGCTTGGGGTGATATTTTGCGGCGACGTAAATACCGCGCACCGCGAGATTGATCTTGCAAACCCCAAAGCAAACTCCAAAACCTCGGGCTTTTTGCCGATCGAGCGGGCGTGGCTCGATGAGGTGGAGGCGGCGGGCTTCGTCGATACCTTCCGTGCCGTGCGCGGCGAGCTGCGGGACGCCTACTCGTGGTGGAGCTACCGCTTTAACGCGCGCGCAAAAAACGTAGGCTGGCGGATCGATTATTTTTTCATCTCGGCTAATTTGCGCTCACGGCTAAAGGATGCTTTCATCCTAAGCGACGTGATGGGCAGCGACCACTGCCCCGTGGGCATCGAGATCGAAATTTAGCCGGGGCAAATTTCGCGGCGCGAGCTTTGATCTTGCGCGGCTGGCGGATTAAGGTGCGCATAGCGGCGCGAGCTAATGCGCAGATTTAAAGAGGCGGTGCGTAAACGCTGCGCGATAAAATTTTAAATTTAAGGAGAGAAGATGTTGAGCGATATCGAAATAGCAAATGCGGCGAAGCCGGATAAAATTTCAAACGTTGCGAAAAATTTGGGGCTTAGTGAGGATGAGATCGAGCTGTACGGCCACTACAAAGCCAAGCTAAATATCAAGCCGCGCTCGCGCGCTTCGAAGCTTATTTTGGTCACGGCGACCAATCCGACGCCGTTTGGCGAGGGCAAGACTACGACCTCCATTGGTCTAGCCGATGCGCTAAAGCGTCTAGGCAAAAGCGTCTGTCTTGCGCTGCGCGAGCCGTCGCTGGGGCCGGTTTTTGGTATCAAAGGCGGGGCTGCGGGCGGCGGATATTCGCAGCTGGTGCCGATGGATGATCTAAATTTGCACTTTAACGGCGATTTTCACGCGATAACCTCCGCGAATAATCTCATTTCGGCGGTCATAGATAACTCGCTGTATCAAGAAAACCCGCTAAAGATCGATAAAATTTTATGGAAGCGCTGCATGGATATGAACGACCGCGCGCTGCGCCATATCACCGTAGGACAGGGCGGGCGCACCGACGGAGTAGAGCGCGAGGACGGCTTTAATATCACCGCGGCTAGCGAGATAATGGCGGTTCTGTGCCTCTCAAACGATCTTGCCGAGCTTAAGGAAAACATCGCAAACATAATGGTCGCCTACGATACGCGGGGAGAGCCGATATATGTGCGCGATCTGGGCTGCGCGGATGCCGTGGCGATCCTGCTAAAAGACGCGATGAAGCCAAATCTCATCCAGAGCCTTGAGCACACGCCCGCGCTCGTGCACGGAGGACCCTTCGCAAATATCGCGCACGGCTGCAACTCTATAATGGCGAGTAAGCTAGCTCTAAGTCTTGCCGATTACGCCGTAACGGAGGCGGGCTTTGGAAGCGAGCTCGGGGCTGAGAAATTTATCGACATCAAGTGCCGTCGCGCGGGCATCGCTCCGAATGCCGCGGTGTTAGTCAGCACGATCCGTTCGCTTAAATACAACGGCGGCGCGGATAAAGAAAGTATCGCGAGCCCGGATCTTGCCGCGCTTCAAAAAGGTATCGTAAATTTAGGCGGGCATATCGAAATTTTACAAAACTTCGGGTTAAATCCGGTCGTGGCGCTTAACCGCTTTAGCTTCGATAGCGACGACGAGATCGCCTTCGTGCGCGATTACTGCAAGCAGCGCGGCGTGCAGATGGCGATTTGCGAAAATTTCGCCAAAGGAGGCGAGGGCGCGCTTGAGCTAGCTCGTCTCGTCATAGATGAGTGCGAGCGCGCTAAGGAGCTGAAATTCGCCTACGAGCTTAGCGACGATACGGCGAGCAAGATCGAAAAGATCGCCGTTAAAATTTACGGCGCGAGCGAGGTCGTTTTCGAGCCTGAGGCGCAAAAGGCGCTACAACACATCAAGGCTTTGGGACTTGAGCGGTTAAACGTCTGCATCGCAAAGACGCAGTATAGCTTCAGCGATGATGCCAAGGCGCTTGGGCGCGCGCGCGGCTTTAAGCTTAGCGTCAAGGATCTTCAGATCCGTACGGGAGCTGGCTTCATCGTCGCCGTCTGCGGCAAGATAATGCTTATGCCGGGGCTACCGAAGGTTCCCAACGCGCTAAACATGAAGATTACTAGCGATGGTGTTATAAGCGGGCTGGCTTGAAATTTTATTTTCCGCGCTCAAAACCAAAGCCGAAAATTCCGCGCTTGGGCGGTAAAATTTAGCTACGGGCTTCGGCGACGATAAATTTTTCCCTCAAGCTTCGGTAGCGATAAATCTTGCCTCCAAGCTGCGGCGAGTTTATCGCGCCCCGGTTTTATCGCGTCATGGTTTTGCTATGCCTCGGTTTTATTGCGCCGGGTTTTAGCCGGTCGAGTTTTGGTTAGTCGGATTGGTCGGATTGGTCGGATTGGTCGGATTGGTCGGATT
>UQCL01000020.1 GCA_900539505.1 uncultured Campylobacter sp.
ACGAGATGCAGCGTAGTCTCGTGGGCTCGGAGATGTGTATAAGAGACAGGTCCGTGCCACCCTCGCGCTCATCGTCGCTCCAGCTCTGCCGTAGCCGATCCTGCGGGTAGAGATAGCCGCGTCTGCGCCCGCCAACGTCGTCATAAAAGCCGTTTGCTTCGATCCACGCATAAAGCGCCTCAAGCTCGCTCGGCACGTGCATACCCTGCGGTAGCGCCTCGCGCAGCTGCGCTAACAATAAATTTTCCACGATCGCTCCTTTTGCTAAATTTGCCGCTCAAATTTTACTCCGTTTTGGCTAAATTTACGGATATTTTGTCTGATATTTGCGGCGTTTTGCGCGCCCCGTCGCCGCAAGCGCAAATCAGGCCCTTTAAATTTAGCCGATTTTAGTTGCGATACGCGCGGCGGCGTGAGCGCATATTTGAAAAAAGTATGAAAATTTTAAGTAGAAAAATGCATAAAATTTTACGACTTAAATTTTACTATTTTGATATATCTTTGTTTTTTACAAAAATTTACAGTTTTAAATTTAGCTCGCCGCAAAGAGTAAAATTTTGACGAGCGATACCTATAAATTTAAAATTTCTCGCGCCTTTTGCTTGCATGCCTCAAATTTTTGCTCAAATTCCGCGCGTCTTTGCAGCTCGTTTTTCGTTCCCATTTTTGTGTATCCCGAGCCTCGCCCTAGAAAATATACATAGCCGGTATCTTTAAACTCCACCGCAAGCGGCATTTGCGCGCCCTCTACCCCCTCGCAAACAAGCTGCGCAAGCGCGTACTCCTCCAGCGCAAAGGCATGCGGATACAGGCTTATCTTTTTTAGATTTTTAAGAGCGGCGAGCGGCAAAAGCGCCGGATATGGGGCCTTGCACTTTATCCAGGTTAGTTTTAGCACTTCAAGACCGCATAGGCCTTTGAGAAACTCAAAATCTACAATCGGCTGATCCCAATCCAGCGTACCGTTTATACATAGGTATCGCAGCGAGGCTATGCCGCTAAGTCCCGAAAAATCGCTCACTCTGCGTAAATTTTCAAAATGCGCCGATCTTAAGCTTTTCAGCTCGCGCAGAGGCGAAAGGTCGCAAAATCCCGAGACGTATTCCAAAACGAGCTCTTGCAAAAGCGGCAGCTCGGCGAGAAAGTTGGTATTCTTCACTTGAACTCTCGTAATGCGCAGACGCTTAAGCTGCCTAAGTCTAGATATCGCGGCGATCTGCTCCTTGCTCGGAAGATGCAGGGTAAGCTCCTGCAGATCCCCACACTCAAAAATCTGCTCCCAAAAAGGAGTATCTGCCTAGGTAGTAGCGATCCGCAAGCTCTGCTTATCCGCCACGGGGCCGTTTAGCGCGAATGCGAAACGCTCGCGGTTCGGCACCATCGCCCAGTAATCATCCTTGCGATCTAGCAGATCCGCAAAGTGATGTATCATTTGCAAGCTCCATTTTTAAAATTTTAAAGTGCGAATTTTATCGCGCAAGCGGTGCGCTAAATTTGAGCCCATCTATCGAGCTCGAAAACCCTGTCGCCCTAAATTTAGGCTCGCCGCGGTTCGGCCCGCAAATGCCCCCACCGCCACAATAACTCGCCGCGGTAGTTTGCCTTTAAATTTAAGCCTGCCGAATTTAAGCCGGCGGGCTCTAGTCGAATTTAAGCCGCACAAGCTTTGGTTAAATAAAGCTCACACGCTTCGAATTTGCAAATTTCAAGCCGCTTGACCGGACGAGAAAATAGAATTTCGCCTAAATTCCAAGCTCGGCTCTTACGAGCGCTTCGTTTTGCGGCGTCAAAAAGCCTGCGATATCCTGCCACATGGAGTGAAAGCCGTATCCGCCGTCTATCATCTCGCTACGCGCGGCGTCCAGACTCCAGCCCTGATAGATCACGCGGTACATCGCCACCACAAGCCCCGTGCGATCGGCTCCGTGATAGCAGTGCACGAGCACGGCGCCCTCCTTTTGGCGCTCGCGAATGGTGCGCAAGACGTCCGCGATCTGTGCGGGCTTTATCTCCCAGCTTTGAAGCGGCTTATTTGCGAGCCAAAATTGATCCCCAAATGCCCTTTTGTCGCCGCCTCTGTTAAAATGGCGCAGATTTACGATGCTTTTGATACCCAGCTCGTGCAGTTTCGCGGCGTCGCTCCCGTCAAGCTGAGCGCTGCGAAACAGCAGCTCGTCCACGCGGTAAAAATTTTTCGCTTCGTCGATGAGGGTTGCTTTTTGCGATGAGTTTATGCTGTGCGCTGCGATATCTGCGCTTTTAAAATGCGCGTTTTGAATTTTGACGTCTTTTGCGTCCGCTACATTTTGCTCCGCGCCGCTCGTTGTTTTGGAATTTATAGAATTCGCTTCTATCGCGAGCTCTGCATTCATGTCGGTCGCAAAGCAAAATACGACCGCTAGCTCAAGGGTTTTAAATTTCAAATTTCATCCTTTAAATTTGGCTAAATTTTATGATTTTTGTAAAATTTGATGTTCGGCGGTCAAAATGCAAAATGGCAAGCGCGCCTAAATTTAACGCAAAATTTGAGCGTCAAACCCGCCAAAATCGCCGCTAAATTTTGCCACAAGTCGCGCCGATAAAATTAAAATTTCGTTTTAAAATTTCCCCATTCCCGCCCTCGGTATCGCTAGATCAGTACGCGGTAGTTACATTGCGCATTTACGTTACCCCTGTAAATTTACTGAAAATAAATCGTAAAAGGGGTGCGCCCGTTTCCGCGAGCGCTGCCATAAACCTGCTTCGCAGGTGAGTTTTGTACTCGCTTCTTGCGATACTTACCCGAAATTTTAATTTTCGCGAAATCCTTTCAAATTTCGCCGCCAAATTTGACGCTTTAATCGATCAGATCGGTTTGCCAGTTCGCACCTTGCAGCGTCGTGTCAAGCTGTCTGATCTGCCTGGCTAGCTCGTCCACCTGCTTTTGCAGCGCCGCAACATCGACCGTGCTTAGGATTTTAATCTCGCTGCGCGAATAAACATCCACTTTTTGCGCTGCAGCTTGCGCGAAAGCCCGCAATGCGCCCGCTTTTAGCGTGAGTACGTCACGCTTGGCGATTAGCTCGGTTAAGCTCTTGCCGTCCGCTTTTGCGGTGCAGTTGGTTAAATTTATCCGAACGATTAGCCGCTCAAGCTCGCTTGTGAGCGCGTCCAGCTCGGCTAGCAGCGCCTTTGGCTCCTCGCTAGGCTTCTCGCCCTCTTGCACTTTTGCGTTGTCCGCGAGCCTTGATTTTAGCTGCTCGATGCGTTTTTGTATATCTGCGCGCAGTATCAGCGCCTCGGCTAGTTTCATTTTCGTCCTTTTAAAAATTTATTTGCCGCCGCCAAGCTGCCTATCCTGACCGTAATGCGGCGAATACGGACCGTATAGTAAGCAGTTATTGCAGTTCTGCCCCAAAAGTATCGCATCCGCGCTTGCAGAAAGCTTGTATCCCGCATCGGTGATCGTATCGCCAACCTGCTTAATGACAGCGGAGATCAGCATACCCACGAGATTGTTACCGCCTCCGCCCGAGTCGTCGCTGACCTGCGCCGAGCCCTCCCAGAGCGTCGCGCCGCTTCGCAAATCCACAAGTTTGGCATTGACCGCCACTACGTTCGTGCTTTTGATAAGCATATACGAAGTGCCGTATTTGACGACGTTCAGATACAGCACGGCGTCCGCACCAAAAATCTGCCTTAGCTTGTGCGCGGAGACGTTTTGGATGTCGCTAGCCTCGTAAATTCCGTTATTTTTGAAGGTCTCATGCACGAGCGCGGGTGAAAATACGTAATAGCCCGCCTCGCTTAGCGGATAGATCGCGTTGGCGAGCACGGCAGCGCCTGCGTCCACTTCGGTAGTTTCGTTGCTCGGCATCAGCACCAAAATCGATCGCGGCTTAGCCTGCTGAAGCGCCGAATAGTCGTAAATTTCAGGCTCGCTTAGAGCACACGCGTTAAAAAACAGCGCCACGAATACGCTAAAAATCGCTATTTGAGCTTTATTTTTCATTTTTTAGCCTTTTTATTCGTTTTGCCGCCCTGCTTCGCGGCAGCTTTGCCTTGCTTTGCAGAGGCCGCTTTGGCGACTTCGCGTTCGCTTGATCCTTGAGCTTTATCGGCGCCCGGCTTGCTCGCAGCCTCAGCTTTTTTAAGTGCGGCTGGGTTTGTAACGAAGGTTAAAAACGGCTTTGATTCAGGGAAAGCCTGAGCTTCTTTTTCAAAGCTCTCTCTCGCCCTCGCGCCGTTGCCCGCGCTTAGATACAAGAGCCCCAGATGCGAATAAAGCCCCGGCGGGACTTTACGCCCCTTTTCGTATGCCTTTTGGATAGATTTTTCAAGCGCTTCGATCTGCTCGCCTACGTCGCCTTCCTGCTTTAGATACTGATAGGTCGAGTCCGTGTAGCTGCCGTCCCAGTAATAAATTTGATTCCGCGTCCCGCCGCCGCAGCCGCAAAAAATCACGGCCGCAGCAGCAAGAGCAAGAGCGCTACCTGCTTTCAAATTTTATCCTTATCTCACTTTAAACGCGCCGTTTTCAAGGCCGTTAACGAGATTATTGACCGCTTCGATGATCGCTAGGCTTAGCACCTTGCCGTTTAGCGTCGAATCATAGCCCGCAGTGCCGCCGAAACCTAGCACTTCACGGTTTGATAGCTCGTATTCGCCCGCGCCCTGGGTCGAAAAAACCACCTCTGACGTTCTAACATCAACAATATTTAAATTTACTTTAGAATACGCGGTTTGGGTCTTTCCTTTGCCTAAAATTCCAAACAATTGATGATCTCCAGTCGTCTTGCGGCCAAACTCAGTCACGTCTCCGGTGATAACATATCTGGCGCCTTTTAAGTTTTGTGCGCTTTTGGAGATTGCGCTTTCCTCTTTGATGGCGCGCATATTTGTGCGATCAAGCACCGAGAAACGTCCTGTTTGCTGTAAGCTTGAGATCAAAATTGTCTGCGCTTGGTTGCCCAGTCTGTCCTCGCCGTCGGAGAACACGCCGTTGTTGTAAGAGGACTGATTGTTAAAGCGTCCTACCGACACGGCGATCCGCTCGCCAGAGTAATTGGTGTTTAGGGTCGCTACCGTAGGGGTTTGCACTACGCGAGAGCTCTCTTTCGCGCATCCGCTAAATAGCGCCAGCACCGAAGCCGCAATAACGGCAGCCGATATGGTTTTTTTGAAATTCATTCTTTACTCCTTGAAAAAATTTACGTATAATATCTCATTGTTTCTTAAAATTTTATGTATAAATTTAAGCGCATAAATTTAGCAAAACGGGAGCGATGATGCTTAATATTTTACTGGTCGAAGACGACGAGGCTTTGAGCTCGGCGATAAGGGAAAAGCTGCTTGATGAGGGCTTTAGCGTGAGCTGCGCCTTCGACGGCAAGCAGGCAGCAGAGGCGCTGGATGAGGCGCACTTCGATCTGATCATCTCGGACGTGATGATGCCTAAGATGGACGGCTTTGAGCTTAGCAGATACGTTAGGCGCGACGGCAAGAGCCAGCCGATACTGATTATAACGGCAAAAAGCGAGATCGAGGATATGCAGACGGGCTTTAAAAGCGGCGCGGACGATTATATGAGTAAGCCTATAAATTTAAAAGAGCTCGTGCTGCGCGTGCATGCGCTGCTAAGACGTGCAAAGATCGCGAACGAAAAGCGACTTCTCATCGGCGGAAGCGAGCTTGACTACGATACGCTTAGCGTCCGTTCCGAGGGCGAGCGGATAAGCCTAGCGCCGAAGGAATTTCGTCTTTTGTTTTTGCTGCTAAGCTACGCGGGTAGAATTTTTACGAGGTTTGAGATAATGAGCGAAATTTGGGGTTACGAAACGGACAGCGACGAGCGCGTCGTCGATACGCACGTCAAAAAGCTGCGGGCGAAATTCGAAAACTCCAAAGATTTTGAGATAATCACCGTGCGCGGGCTCGGCTACAAAGCCGTAAAAAAGGAGCGAGCGTGAAAAAATACCTCATCAGCCTAAAAAGCTTCATCGCGTTTTACTCTTCGCTCGCATTCGGCGTGATAAATTTCATCGTCTGCTTCGCGGTTTGCATGCTTTTTTACATCGGTATCGGCGGCAAGATCGGCGGTTTTTGGGACGGAGTGGCGCTGTGCGCGATCATCTGCCTAATCACGATGGCGCTAAATTTTACCCTGCTTTACTTCGGACTTAAAATTTTATTCCGCCCGATCAAGCGGCTACTTGGCGCGATCACCGCGATCGCAAACGGCGATTTTGAGGCGCGCGCCGAGCGCAAGCTGCATAGGCGCCGCAGTGATTACCTCTATATGCACGAGCTCGACGAGCTTGTGGTAAACGTCAATAAAATGGCCGAGAAGCTGCAAAAGCACGAGCAGCTACAAAAGGAGTTCGTCTCAAACGTCTCGCACGAGATGAAAACGCCGATCTCCTCAATCGCCGCGTTAAGTGAGATGATAGAGGGCGGCGTGAGCGAGGAGCGCGCGGTGCGATACGCAGCCTCCATCGGCGCAGAAGCAAACCGCCTAAGCAAGCTCTGCACCGATATGCTAAAGCTAACGAGGCTTGATAGCGGTGCGGCGGTGTGCCTAGATGAGACGGTACGTATCGACGAGCAGCTGCGGCAATGCATCATATCGCTGAGCCAAAGCTACGAAGGACACGAGTTTGAGCTAGATTTATCGCCGCTTAGCGTGCGATCAAACGCGGGGCTGCTAAATCAAATTTGGCGAAATTTAATCGAAAACGCGCTTAAGTACTCGCGCCCGGGCGGTAAAATTTTCGTTTGTTGCTGCGCTTGCGATGGCTTTGCGCAGGTGAGCATCAAAGACGAGGGCATCGGCATCTCGTGCGAGAAGCTGGATAAAATTTTTGACCGATTTTACCAATGCGAGGAATCGCACAAAGAGCTAGGCAGCGGGCTTGGGCTTAGCATCGTACGCACGGCGGCGGATCTTTTAGGCGGACAGATCGAATATGAAAGCGAACCGGGCGTCGGAACCGAGGCGCGCGTTAAAATTCCGCTTTAAATTTCAGATCAAGACGGCGCGGATGAGCTGCGTCTTGTCATTCGTAGCTCGCCGTAAAATTTCGCCCCACAGGCGCAAGTCGCGCCGATGCAAGCTTTGACGATACGGGCCCTGACGGCGCAATCCTGGCCGATGCAATCTTTGATGATGCAAGCTTTGACGACGTAGAAAAGCGCGGGCGTGTCGCGCGCCGCATTCACATAAAATTCTGCTTTAAATTTTATATCGATTTGCCGCGGACGCCTCGCGCGCCGCGACGAAGTCGGAATTCTGCTTTAAATTTACCGCGCGCTGCGACTTTACCGCCCTTTACGACTTTACCGCGCATTACGGCGGGCGGCAGGCTCGCTTAAATTTGCCGCGTCTTAACGCGGGTAGCTGAATTTTGCCTAAAATCTGCCGCCGCTCGCTCGCGCTTTGCAACGGACGGAGAAATTTTGTCCTAAATTTCAAAAGACACATTAAGAACACAATCATCTTATATAATCCCGCTCATAGATCGATCGGGTACGCCCCTAGCGGCCCGAGCCGAGCAATAAATAAAATTAAAAACAAAGGAGAAGCGATGAGTAAAGCCGTACTTCACTCGGTGCTAGCGATAGAGGCCATTTTGTGGGGGCTTTTGTCGGCCGTGATTATAGGTGCGTAAATTTTGCGCTTTGAGCTAGGCGATCTGCCGAAATAATTTATAAAATTTACGAAATTTGCGCCCCGCTTCGCATCTGCCGAAAAAGGGGCGCACCCGTGCTAACGATTAAATCAAAATTTTATTTACCCGCCGCCTGCTGCGCAACCTGGCCGCACATAAACCTCGCTACGCATAAATCTGCCGCGCAAAACCCCGCTGCGTGCAAATCCATACCGCAGGCTAGTCGGCCGCACACAAACCTCGCTGTGCGCAAACACATCGCCGCAAATTATAAAGATCGATAAAATTTTAAATACTACTAGCGGACGTGAGTCTATTTTGCCCTATTTCGTCTGCATCTTTTACAATATGTGCTCGCCCGCAAAACAGCTTGCGATAGGAAAATGATTTGAACGGTGCGGATTTCAAAATACGCGACCCGCTCCAAGCACCCGAATTTACGCCTTTGCCGCTAAGCGATTTTTAAAAGCTATCAAGCTAAAATTTATCCCGATTTGATATCAAATTTAAACTCAACCAAGACGGCAAAAATTTCACAAAAGACGCCGCAAGGGGCGAAATCTCAAAGGAGCCTAGCGTGAAAAGATTGATAAATTTCCTGAAGCGCATTTACGCAGACCTGCTTGCAGGCAGAGCGCTACTACATCCGATCCTACTTACGGCTGTATTTTTAGCGGCGAAATTCGGCACGCTATATGTCATAGATGAAAAAATTTTAGGAAGCGGCTATGATTTGGGGATATTTGGAGAATTCGCTTATTACATATTTTTTGATTTTGTCGCAGATGCCTATTTTATAGCTCTTTGCGCGCATATAATCTATGCTTCGCCCGAAGTCAAATCGTTTAAAATTTTACGCAAAATTTTACTCGCGGCAATCTTAGCGTCTTGCGCGCTGGGTTATTTTGCTTCGGAC
Source organism: uncultured Campylobacter sp. (assembly GCA_900539505.1). GTDB lineage: Bacteria > Campylobacterota > Campylobacteria > Campylobacterales > Campylobacteraceae > Campylobacter_B. Next base: position 8,563 of record UQCL01000020.1, read on the forward strand.
GTAAACTACCAAAAGCTAGGCGTCCTTGAAGCCTTTTTAATTGCCTCGCTAATTTGCATTTGCATCTATTCGGTCGCAACCGAGATATCAAATGACCGCTCAAACGCGGTATTTTGGGGTTTTGCCTATGTTCTTAACTACATAGGTGCCTTATTTGTAATATTTCATGCGCAAGCCGCCGAAGTCGTAGCCGTCATTTTAATAATCCTCTGTCCGCTCGTGTGGATGTTTTATTTCAAATACGAATTTCAAAAATCGCTTGCGCAAACGGACGGAGTTTAAATTTTAAAATTTAAAGCACCCTTTAGGCCTAATTTAGGCGCGGCAGGCAAAACGAATAGCGCTAGTTTAGGGCGATAAATTTTTTGATCGTCACGCAAAGTATCGTGACGACAAGCGCGATCATCCAGCGCTTTTGAGCCTTTTTGCCGATCTTGTGCGAGGTTTTTACGCCCGCGTAAACGCCCGCTAGCGAGCCGATGCCTAGCAACGCGCCGATCTTATAGTACACGAGCCCGTGCGCGGAAAGGCTCAGAAAGCCCGCGCTTGAGGAAAATATCACGAAAAATAGCCCCGTGCTGACGGCCTTTTTGATGTCGTAGTTTAAAAAGCTGATCAAAATAGGCATCACGAATACCGCGCCGCCGATACCCACGCTGATCGCCACGGCGCCGACGAACAGCCCCACGATAAAGAGCAAAATTTTAGATTCGTTAGCCTCGCCGGTGGGCTCGGTCGGGGTTTTGAATAGTTTGATTAAATTTATGATCTGCACCAAAATAAGCGTGCCCAGAAGGAATTTCGACGAAAAATAGCTTACGATAAAGCCGCTACTAAGCGCGCCGCAAAAGCCCCCGAGCCCCAGCACCAGCGCCGGCGCGACGTCGAGCATTTTGCTTTTAAAATTTACGAACGAGCCGAAAATCGAGCTGAAGATCATCTGCATGATGCTGATGCCGATGGCGTACTTGACGTCGTAGCCGAAGAGCATCATCACGGGCACCACGACGGTGCCGCCGCCGATGCCGAAAAATCCGCTGATAAAGCCTACGCAGGCGCCGATTAAAATGTATTCAAAAAACATCCGTATTCCTTATTTCAGCCCCTTTGGTCTCGCCGAATTCCGCTTTCTGCGACTCGTCATTAAAATTTACCACTTGCAAGCGTTTAAATTTAGGCGCGAAATTTAGTAAATTTAAAGCTTATAGTCATTTTGCTTCGCGCATCCATTCGCGGTAGCGCTCGCGCGAAATTTTTATATTTTCATATCGCAAGGCGTCCGCGCGAAAGCATTTTAGGCTCAGTTCATTACCCTCAAAGCCCGCGAAATCAGCTTGCTCGTAGATGTCGTAACCGCTCTGCATGCAGTCTAAAACATCGACATATCTCTGCTCTTCGCTCATCGGCTCGGCAAAGCTCACCAAATGCACGCCGTTTGGAGCCGCCCAGTAGCAGCCGTCCACCGCCAGCGCGTCCCAACCCCGCAGATAGTGCACGCCGTCCCAAATGAAGCTCTCCTTGCCGTCTAGCCAGGCGTCCGGCACGAAGCGCATGATCTGCGCTGAGGCTAGATCAAGCACGCTGTAGCCGTATAAGTCCTGGCGAAAGACGAGGTAAAATTTGCCGTCTGCGTGGCGGATTAAGCTAAAAAATTCCGCCCGATCGTCTATACAGCGCCAGCTTTTTATCTGCGTTTTGCTAGCATCAAACAGCGTGTATTCGCCGCCGCTAAAGCTTGTCGCGCCGAGCCTATATGCGTCCTTTACGATCTCATATCCGCCGCTTAAATTTATCGTTTGACGCCGGGTAAAATTTTGCCCCTCGAAAAGAGTTTCCGCCTGTTTGATACGCGCTTGGTACTGCGCGGAATTACGGCATTTGCCATCGTGCGCTCCTTAAAATTTTATGCAGGTGGGTTAAATTTTACGCTGCCGCCAACAGCTCTCGCTTCTTAAATTTCATCCGAACCGAATAAATTTAGCTCCGTAGAACGGCAAAATTTGACCGCTAGACGGCAAAGCTCAAGCATTTGGCGGCAACCGATAACCGCTAAGCGTAGCCTATGGCAGGTAGCCGCGCGCTCTAAATTTTGCCCTCGACTTGCGAATTTCATAAAATTTACCCGCAGCTTGGGTGCCCTGCCGATGTTTTGCAATACCGCGTCGCCTTCAAACGCTCGCACACGAGAGCGTGAAATTTTATGAGCGTTTAAAATTTCGAGACATTTAAATTTCACGATATTTAAAATTTCACGACGTTTTAAATTCTAGCGGAATTCGAAATTTCGCAAGTATTTGAAATTTCACAACCTTTAAAATTCCACTAGCACTTTAAATTTTATCCAAATGCGGACAGCCAAACCGCCCGGACGGACAGACCGCTCAAATTTGCTAGCCCGCGCCGTGCCGCTAGCTATCACTCAAAATTTACTCCCCAGAATTTTGTTCCTATCAAGAGCGCAATAATCTCGCCACCAGCTATTACTCAAATTTACTCTCCTCCGCAGCGCCGCTAGCGTATAAATTTAAAATTTTACTCGCTCAAGACGCTGCGAACATTACTCGGTGCGAATATTACTCGGATTTATCCTCACCCTTAGCGCCTGAAATTTTATCCAGCACCTTTTTGCCGACCTCGCTTTGATTTAGCGCTTCAAGCATCGCGGCTAGCTGCGTGCCGCCCTTGGCGCTTAAAATTTCGCCGAATTTACTCATCCCCTCGCCTACGCTGCCTTCGTTTGCGATGATCTTAAGATCCGCCGCGCTTAGCGCCTTGGCCTGCTCCAGGCCGATATCGCGGTTTGCTTCGATCTGCTTGATCGAAATGAGATAGGTCTGGTATCCCTGATTTTCGCCGATCTCGCGCGCGAGCTCGATCTGTGCGTTTACGGGCGCGAGCTCCTTCAGTCTAAGCGCTTCGGCCTCGGCAGAGCCTATCTTTAGCGTACCCTGCGCTTCTTTGTCCTTCATCTCCAAAAGCGCTGCGGCGGCGAGAAACTGCTTCTCCTTATCGCCCTGCGCTACTAAAATTTGATTTTCCTTGATCGCTTCGGCGTCGCGGATCTTGGCGTTTTTGCGCGCTTCGGCGTCGATCTCGATCTTGCGCTGCTCCTGCTCGGCCTTTACGATCTCCACTTGCTTTTTGATCTCGGCCTGCTTGACATCGTTTACCCGCACGACCTCCATCGCCTTTTCCTGCGTGATCTTTTGCTGATCTTTAATGAGCTGCTCGGCCTGCTCCTTTGAGATCGCGACCTCTCGCTCGTTTTCGACGGTTTTAAGGCCTACCATCTTATTGGCTTCCTGCTGGCGCACTTCGGTTGCTTGCGCGGCTTCGATCTCGGCGATCTGGGCGAGCTTGGTGTTGTTTGCGACCTCTACGCGGCTTTCCTTTTCGATCTGGGATTTTTTCTTCTCCATGATGTTTAAGATGACCTTGCTGCCGCTGCTATCTCGGATATCCATCAGCTCGATGTTTTTAACGGGCTCGATACCCCAGTTTTGCAGCTGCGTCTTTACCGCCTTAGTAAAATCATCTCCGAGCTCGGAGCGGATCTGCAATATGTCCTCAAGCACGCGGCTTGAGAGGATCGAGCGGATCGAGCCTTGAATGATATTTCTAAGCTGATTGTTAAGATCCTCAAAATTATTAACGCGTTGCGCGGCTAAATTTGAATCCATAATCCTAAAAAACGCCGTGATATCGACGACGAAAGGAAGCCTGCCTAGATCATACGCCTCGTAATCCTCGATCTTGATACTAAAAACAGAGACCGGCAAAACGATCTTCGTAACGCCCAGCACCGGCACCCAACTCGGGAATTCATAGTAGCTATTGCCGTTACCGGTATCTTTGCCGTAACTCGTCGTCTTGCGCGCACTCTGGACGATATGCACTTCATTCGTCTCCACTATGCGCCTGAAAAACAGAGGCACGATGATGAAAAGCACCACTAAAATCCCAGCGGCGGCGCCTATTAAATATAAAATTTCACCCATTTTCTCTCCTTTAAAAATGCTAAATTTAAAATGGATTATATAAAAATTTACTTTGAAAAATAATAAATAATCGCGGCGGTTAAAATTTACGGAATTTTAATGAGATTTTATGTAATATTGCGATCTATATTTTAACGTCTGTAAGAAAGGTAAAAGATGAAAAAAATTCTACTTGCACTGTTGGTAAGCGCGCTTTTTGCAAGCGCGGCAGAGCTTAGAACTATCAAGGATATGGACGGCGCCGAGGTTAAAATCCCCGCAAACGTGGAGCGTATCGCAGCGCTTTGGCATGCGAACAACCAAATTTTGCTGGCCCTCGGCGGAGCGGATAAAATCGTCGCCACCACCGATAATATCAGCAAAAACGCATGGTTTCTTAAAATTTATCCGCGCCTAGCGCAGATCCCCGTGCTGCTAAAAAATAACGACGTAAATTTAGAGGAGCTGATGAGCCGTAACCCCGACGTAGTCATCATCTCAACCGCACTGGCGGGCGAAAATTTAACTAAGCAAGGCTTTACGGTTTTAAAGGCGTCCTTTAGCGACTACGAGCAGATGAGGCGCAGCATCAGGATGTGCGGCGATATGCTAGGCGGCGACGCACCGCAAAGAGCGAAGGATCTGATCTCAAATTTAGATAAAAATATCGCTTTGGTTAGCGGCCGCACCGCAAATTTAAGCCCCGATAAGCGCCCGCGCGTCCTTCACATCGTAGGCGGAAGCGATCTTTTAAAGATCGACGGCAAGGGCACGCTGATCGACTCATGGATAGAGCTAGCCGGCGGCACGAATGCGATCACCGCTACCAAAGGCCCGATGAAGACTATCACCGCCGAGGAGATCATCGCGAGCAACCCGCAGATCATAATCGTGGGCGGCGATCATAACGAAGATGCCGTAGCTCAGATCAAATCCAGCCCGATCTACAGCGGCACGGATGCGGTCAAAAACGGACGCGTTTACGGCAATCCGCGCGGGGTTTTCAACTGGGATCGATACGGTGCGGATGCGGTGCTTCAAATTTTATGGGCGGCAAAAACCATTCAGCCCGAGCTCTTTGCCGACATCGACATAAAAGCCGAAACGAAGGCGTTTTATAAAAAATTTATGAATTACGAGCTCAGCGATACGGAATTCGGCTATATTTTAAAAGGGCTTAGCCCGGAGGGTAAATAAGGCGCACAAACGGGCGGCGTCAGCGCTACACCTAGCAGGCAGCATCCGCGCCGAATGCTCGTCATGCGGCGGTACATCGGCACAGAATGTTTCATTGTGCGGCGGTACATCGGTGCCGAATAGACAATCCGTCCTATTTCGGCACCGGATAGACAAATCGTCTAGTCATACGGGCTTAGACAAGCTCATCGACGCCCGAGCGCACCTATACACAGACACGGTTCGCTACTCGGGCGGATAATGCACCGAGCAAGGAGCACGCCGAATAAGCTGTGCGAGGCGGAGTAAAATTTAAACCCGCGGCGGGTGAAAAAGAACAAAGCAACGACAAGCAAACAAGGGCAAAATAAAGCTGCAAGATAAAATTTAAAGCAAAGGAAGCGGTCATGGAAATTTCATTTTTTACGACGCTTGAGCTCGCTCTAGCGGGCGCTTGGATACCCTCATTTGCGATGGTGCTGATACAGTTTGTGTATATGTTTATCTACAAGGAGGTCGGCAGGCGCGCCACCGATACCTCGTGGTACACGCTCGCGGACAAGCGAAATGCGATCATAAGCTCGCTGCTGCAAGTAGCGCTGCTTATTTTATCGGTGTTCGTGCCGCTTAAGACGGGCAGCGCGTGGTTTTGGATCGGAGCGGTGATCTACGTAGCGGCTTTTGCGGGCTTCATCAAGGCGTTTTACGACTATGCGGCAGCCCCTGCGGACAGAGCCGCACAAGGCGGCATCTACCGCCTATCGCGCAATCCGATGTATTTCTTTTATTTCCTCGGCATGGCGGGCGTTTGCGTCGCCTCGGCGTCGCTGTGGCTACTCATAGTGATAGTGCCCTTTGCCGTATATAACCATCTCGTGGTTCTCGGCGAGGAGCGCTACTGCGAGCGAGCCTACGGACAGGAGTATTTAGAGTATAAGCGCAAAACGCCGAGATATTTTTTGTTTTTCTAAGGGGAGCGGCGCGCGATTAAGCTTTAAAGCAGGAGCGTAAATTTAGATAGCGCTTTAAAATTTTAACCGGACTTGCGGGCTAATTTTAAAATTTGCCCGAAATTTTAAGGACTGCGAGATATAGGCTTAAATTTAGAACTAAATTTGAAAACCCGAAATTTTTAAATTTGCTCGCCGTCTAGGCTAAATTTAAAATGGCGCAGCACCTAAAACGCCATTTTAAATTTACGCTTGCGCGCACCGCAGCATCGTCAAGCGCGCTACTCCACCAACGGCAAAAGCAAACTATAACGACGGCTGCTAAGCGAAGCTCAATTCACACTCATACCCGCAAGCAGCCTAATTTCCGCTCGCATACGCAGACAGGCTGCTCGGATCCTCAGGAGCGAACCGATCGTCCGAGATAGCGTCATCCTCGCCCGAAAGCACGCTCATAGCGCTGATACGCGAGATCAGCAGTCGATCCTCGGCGATGTCCGCGCGATCCGAGCCGATAGTAAGCGACGTGATCGCCGTGCGCCCGATGACTGCGCGCCCGCCGTCCATCGTGCGAAGCCCCCAGATGTCGTGCAGCACCGCCGGCTTGCCGTCCACCCGCCCTACATAGAGCATCACGTGGCCGGGCATATACAGCAGGGTTTTATACGCCACGCCGTTTTTGCCGATGAAGCTAAGCTTTTCATCCGCGCTCATCCCTGCCAGCGAAAAACGCTCGCCGCGGCCCGATTGCGCCTTGGAATTTCGTGGCAGCCACAGCCCAAAATTTGCCAAAAAGTCTTTCGTCATAAGCGAGCAATCGCGAAGAAATTTATACCCGCCCCAGCCGTATTTCTGCCCGAGCAGGCTAGCGGCTACGATCTTTGAGTTTTGCTCATCAAGCGGTGCAGGCCAAAGCCTCGCATCCTCCGCGCTAACGAAATATCTCTTGCTGCCGAACTGCGTTAAAATTTCGCCGCTGAAACCGCTCCGCACGCCGAGCGTGCCGCCAAGATCGCGCTCGCCGCTAAAATCATACGGCAGGATCGTGCCGGTGCGCGCCCTAAAAAGCTCCGCGCCGCTTTCCTCATAAATGGCGGCGCCGTCGCGCAGAATCGTTATAAATTTAGAATTTGCATAGATATCCGCCTGCTGTGGGCTGATGCGCTTTATCGCGTCGCTTCTGATCCAGCTCCACACACCGTCGTTGCGTACGAACGCCCACGCGCCGTCTCTGCTGTAATGTGACAGCAGCATCGGATAGCCCACGCCCACGGCGGAATTTGCGGCGTAATCAAACGGCTCGCCCTCCCCCGGCTCGCTCGGATCGCCGAAAATCGGCAGATCGCTTGGGATATTTCGCAGCAGCGCATTTTTTACCGTTATAGCGGGTGCTGAAATTAGTCCGAACGCCTCTTCATTGGCGTTTATACGAATGCTTTGGTAGATCGCGTCGTTATATATCCTGCCTGCGGCGTCAAAGTGGCGCCCCTTGGCGTAATTAAGCCCCCAAAACGTATCGATTTCGGCCTTAATCGGTGCATCGTCAAACCAAATTTTAAAATAGCGGCTCTTAAACGCGCTTCCGCTTATGTTTTGCACCGACGCAGGAGCGGGCAGCCGCTCGCTGTTTTGAGCGTATTCGAGATCTAAAACCGCGGGATTTTCCGGGATAAACTTATGAGTGGCACAACCTGCGAGAACCAAAGCTGCGAAGATGAGAGATACTAGTCGTTTCAAACAAAATGCCTTTTAAAAAATTTTGGCTATAATTTTGCCAAAAAATAGGAAAAAACTTGATAAATTTCATAATCCAGAAGCTAAAAGATCGCAATATTTTCATCACGGGCGGCGCAGGCGTGGGCAAAAGCTACGTAATAAAAAAGCTCATCGAAAATTACCGCGCTCGCGGCAAGCTCGTCATCGTGCTCGGTAGCACTGGCATCAGCGCCGTAGAAATCGGCGGCGTGACCGTGCATAGCTTCTTCCGCTTCGGCATTTGCAAAAACCACGAGGAGCTAAAGGGCTTCGATCGCAAACAAAGCGGCAAACTAAGCGAGCTGCGAAAAATTTTAGCCCTCGCAGACCTCATCGTGATCGATGAAATTTCGATGATCGGCGCCGAGCTTTTCGAGATGATCTATCTTAGAATTTCAAATTCTAAATTTAACGGACGGCTGCTCGTTACGGGCGATTTTTACCAGCTTCCGCCGGTGCGCAAAGAGGGCGAGAGCGTGTCGCGCGCGAGCCTATTTAGCGACTCGGATTACGCCTTTGGCTCGTACGCGTGGAGGCAGTGCGAGTTTTTTTACGTCGAGATGATAGGCTCCAAGCGCACCGCGGATGCCGCGCTATACCGCCTGCTTTGCGAGCTGCGGCTCGGCACCCCAAGCGAGCAGACGGCAGAACTGATGCGATCTTTGCTCATCGATGCCGCGCGAGCAGAACCAAATGCCACGATAATCTCGGGCCGAAACGCCGAAGTGGATGCGATAAATAACGCCAGACTAGCCAAACTGAATACGCCGCCGAGCAGCTTTGAGGGCGTTTATGAAGCGCTACAAAGCGGCGTGAGCGAGCAAAAAATTCAAAAATGGATCGCCTCGCTAAATACGCCGCAAAGTCTGACGTTGAAAGAGGACGCAAAGGTGCTGTTTACCGCAAATAAAAGCGGCGAGTTTTTTAACGGCGAGCAAGGCGTAGTCGAAAAGATCGAAAAAAGCTCCGGCGGAGAGATCGAAAGCGTGGTCGTAAAAAAGCCCTCGGGTATGCTAAGCCGCGTGGGGCTGCAAACATACGAACTAAGCGAGATCGCCGCAAGCGGTGCGGATGCCGAGCAGATCGTGCTGGCGCAGTATTATCAGTTCCCGCTCAAGCTCGCATACGCCATCACGATCCACAAATCCCAAGGCATGAGCATCCCGCAGCTCATCTGCGACATCGACAGGATCTTTGCCAAGGGGCAGCTCTACGTGGCACTTTCGCGAGCGACGAGCCTTACGGGGCTTGGCGTGATATATACGCGCGCAGAGCCGTTGCTGCGGTATTTGCAGCGCAACGCAAGCGCGGATGAAGCCGTGGTGAAATTTTATCAAGAGAACGAATTTTATAAAATTTCGGATCAAAAGGTGGAATAAATTTAACAAATTGCGGTTGTGATTTTGCATAGAATTTTGAAATTTTGTGGCATTTTAAATTTAATGATATTTGCGGTATAAATGCTTAAATTTTAGTCTATTTTAGAATTCGTGCGACTTTAAAATCTAAAATGTCTATAAGTCAGCCTGTTCTATTTCGACGTCATCAAGCACTTTAGGCTCATAAAATTCCCGTACCGCCGGGTTTTTAAAAACCATTTTTTCATTAAGATTTCTATCAGAATAGAATGTTATAATGACATCATTGGGGAGGGATAGCGGCGTAATTAGACCCTCCTCCCCAGCTTGTCTTTTGCTATCCATAGTTACTCTAAATCTAATCCCGTCGGAATCTTGCCACTCAAATACTTTTCCGGTTTTAGTTTTATCTTCTAAAAACGGTTCCCCAAAAATTTCCATATATTTTCTTAGACTTCTACCTAAATTAAGTAACTCTTCTAGGCTAACCTCACCTATGGCTCCTTGTTTTAAATGATATTTCAGATGCTCTGCACCAATCCCCTTATCTCTTTTTATGTTATGCCAGCCCTTAACATACATAACGACTGTATCTATGACCGCATTCTCAACCAAGGCAATATCTGGGTTGAGAGTTACGGGCGTAGCCTTTTTATCGTTAAAGGTAACGTTATAAATTCCCAGTTCTTCTCTATCTTTCTTAAAATTCTAACAAAATCAAATTTTTATTCGTTTGACGCCTCTGTTCTGCGCAAAACTTTTTAAATTTATGTTCTTATCAGAACAAAATGTTATAATAGCTTTAGAGGAAGAGGTACGTGGCGGTTGTGCCCTCTCTTCCTTTTTAAAATTTCCTCGCAAAACCAACTGATTTTCAATACTTTGTAAATTCTATTTTAGCTGCTGTTTCTATTCTTTCTCTTGAAATTTTTTATTCGTATAAGCTCTACCCTCTTTTTTGAAGCTCTTTGGCGGCGGAGTAGTCTTCACTCATATTTTTTAAAACATCTTCAAGCCACGATACTTTACCAAGCGTTATGATCCGGCCATTTTCTTTCTTGGCTATCAGGCGTAAATTTGAAAATTTCTGATCTTCCTCATTTAAAATTTCTTTGCTATTGTCATAAAAATATATCTCCTCACAAAACGGAATCACCTTGGCGAGGTTATCGAAGCTCTGCGAATATCTACGCTCCAATACTGCCTCCTCTATGCTATGGCCGTTCTTTTGTGCCCTAATGGCTACTCTTTGCTTTGACAGATCAACGCTTTCAAGACCCACGTAAAAGAGCGTTATCCTATAACCGGACGCTTTTGCAACACTTATAAATCTCACTATGCCGCGACCGCTTAGCGTGGTTTCTACGTTGAAATCTATCCCTCGGCGCAGGTAAGACTCTCTAAGCTTGAGCGCTATTTTGCCGGCTCTATTTTGATCCTTTTTATTTTTCCAGTCTCCAAATTCCTTAACGATTTCGTCAGAATTGATTCTAGTGCCGTAAAAATAGTCGCTCTCTAGTTGGTTTATATAAAACGTCGATTTGCCCGCGCCGTTTATGCCTGCGAAAATATATAAATTTTTCATAGCCCCTGTCCTTTAAACGCGAAGTTTAGCGCTTTTCGCGAGTTAAAAAATTTATCAAAAGTCGCTTTATAATTATCCATAAAGTCTTGTAAAACTGCATCGCTTTTAGCTCTTATGTCCTTTGCCTCTATCATCTCTTTGGGAAAGCTTTTAACCCTAGCGCATATCACCTCCGGCTCGCTCGCGTTCTTTTTGCTTAAATTTTTCATACTCTTTAGCAGATCCGCATCACTATTTTTTATAATCGTGTATATATCAAAAATATCTCTGCTCTGCTCCCTCGATAATGCAAAATCGTATTTATTTACTAAAATGTTTTCGATATTATCCACTAAAAAGCCGTGTTTGCGGTCAAAATCCCCTATATGTTCCGTAACATCATAAACCATATCGATCTTTAAATCTACGCCCGCATCCTTGACGATTAGACGCTTAAAATTTGAAGAATCTACCACAATGTCGAATACGACGCCACTTTGTTTTAAAAATCTTACGAGCTTAGCTATTTCGTCTTTGGCGGATACATCTTTAGCACCGGTAAACAGATCTATATCGTCCGAATATCTAGTGCCCTCTAAAACAAATCTATGAAGTGCCGTTCCGCCCGTCAGATAAAGATAACAAGAGCTTTTGGCGAGCAAATTTAAAATTTTATCTTGCGCTAGGTATAGCTTATCGTAGTATTTTTTTAGTTCCATCTCATATCCCTTAGCTGATACGAGCTGTCGATATAGGCGTTTATTAAAGCATCCAGCCTCAATCTCGTTCTTTCTTTATTAAAATTTATAGGCTTATTTTGCCAATCTTTTAAAAATTCCACCACAAAGCGTTCATCCATAATGGCTAAATCCATCGTCATAAATTTAGAATTTTCCAAAATCGCGGAGAAAATTTTTCTAGCAAAAAATTTATTATGAATATTTTCTACTATATACTCGGGCGTATAATTCGTATTGCCCCAATAGCAAGTCTTTAGAATATTTTTTGCTACCGTGATTTGCTCATCTTTGTTTAATTGCATGCTTATCTCCTTTACTCATCAGGCGTTAGGGTGTTTTTATTTGATGCATCTTTTTATCCTAATATAGTCTAAATCCTCTTTCTTTGGTATTTCCTTTACGGCAAAACCGCTAAAAAGCTGTTTAAATTCTTTGATCCTTTCATTATTTTCTATATCATCACTTAGCACTTCCTCATTATTGTTTGTAACGTTTATATTGTCTAACCTTTTAAAATCCTTAACTTTTTCAAACAACAACTTAGCTACATCTATTAGATCCTGACGCTCTTTTGGTATATTGAGCTCGAATTTTACAAATTCTTGTGTCTGCATAATACGCCTTTATTTTAGATTCTTAATCTAGTCAAGGCTCTGACTTCTTTGATTTCCTCATCTGTCGCGGTAATATGATCCGCCACGTCGATAAATTTTTTAGCATTTTTTACTTTGCCTTTAGCTTCATCATCAGATACCTCGCTGGTTTCGACTATACTCGCTCCTAAATTTAAAGCTTCGTTTAAGTCCTCAAGTATTTTTTTTGACGGCTTGTGATTGCTCTATCGGTATGCTTATCATAGATAAATTTGTCGTTAGCTTTTTCATCGCCTCTCCTTAGAAAATATCTAAAATTCCTTTTAGCCTTTGCGTCGCCTAACGCCTAGACAGCTTTTGCCGCACTCGCCCTATGATGAGCCTTTGAATTTTTGCCTCTTTGATAGCAAGATCAAAATTTATGGCTTTACGGACGCGGACACTCATTTAAAATATCCTTCGCGTTCAAATTCTCTAATATCTTCAATTAAGTCACCATTTCCTTCATCATCGTCAAGCCACTTCCATTCTTTCACGTTATCGCGAAAGAATTTTTGATCCATTAGCCTAAAATGCGTAAATTTACTTAAATGCGGAAAGTCTTGTTCATCATCTTCCTTGCAAAGATAGGTAAATTTATCCTTTTTTACGAGATTGCACTCCTGCGCAAAGCGATCGATTATTTGATACACTCTAGCTAAATCACATCTGCCTTCGCGTATAATTTTAGCCTCATCCATTACTATTTTGGTGCCAAGCATCTTTTACCCCTCTAATCTTTTTTATTTCCTTGAATCTTGATAATCCCATTTAAATTTCCTTTGCTAGAAAATATTACTAATAATCTCACAATTTTTAGATTAACTTTGACCGCCCTATTACAGTCCCGCTTCGGCTCTTAGCCGCGCGGCATACATCTCGCGTAGGCGCGGTACGTATTTGCCGACCGCACCGCCGCCGATCGCTCTGCCGTCTGCTTTTACGATCGGTAGCACCATCAGCGTCGCCGCGCTGATAAAGGCCTCATCGGCTTCATAAACCTCGCTCATTCCAAACGCTCGCTGCTGCACGCTAAGCCCCGCCTGCTCGGCAAGACCTAGGATCACCTTGCGGCGGATACCGGGCAGTATGTCGTTTGAAAGCGGTCGCGTGATAAGGACGTCATCTTTGATGATAAACGCGCTGGAGCTCGAACACTCGGTAACGAGCCCGTCCTCGATCAAAAAGCACTCATAAGCGCCCGCCTTGTGGGCCTCGTGCTTTAAGATACACTGAGCTAAAAGCGAGATCGATTTTATATCGCGCCTGTGCCAGCGGATCTCGGGTAGGCTTACGATCTCGATCCCCTCTTTTGCGAGCGGATTATCAAAAATTTGCGTATGATAGACAAAGGCAAAGACGCTGGGCTCTATGCCGCGGACGTAATCAAAATCGCGCATCGCCGCGCCTCTTGTGATCTGAGTATAAAAAGCGCCCTCTTTTACGCCGCCTTGTGCGATGAGCTCATATAAAATTTCCTCATATTTTTCGCGAGAATACGGGATCTTTAGCTCGATCTGCGCGGCGCTGCGCTCAAAGCGCTCCCAAAAATCCGCTCTGTCGCAAATTTTAGAATTTACCACGGGCGCTACCTCATAAATGCCGTCTCCAAGCACGAAACCGCGATCAAAAGGGCTTATCGCGGCCTCTTTGGCCTTGCAAAGCTTGCCGTTAATATAGACTATCTCATCGCCTCTCATTCCGCTGATTTCAAACATAATCGCTCCTTGAAATTTCGCACCATTTTATCTTATAACAATTTAATTTAAGATATAATGCCGCAAAAATCGAAGGAAACCCTATGGATAAATCAAATTTTAAAGATAGGCTTTTAGAAATTATGTTTCATGTATCGCATAAACCCGTGCTTTTCCGTGATCTGCTCGAAGCCAACGCCGAGTTTAACGACGGAATGCTCGTCGATCCTTCGAAGCTAAATTTTAAATTTAACTACGGCAAATCCTACGTGATCTTTGCCTGCTTCGCATTCGTCTGCGTTATGTTTCTGATAACGCTGACGCACGCGATGTTTGAAAAGATCGACTTTCACTTCTCCATTTTATTTACGATCATAGCGACGTCGGCGGTTTTTATCGGCTTTGATTGCTTCAAAGCGTGGGCTAGAAAAAAGCTGACCCACGAGCTCATCAAACGCGCATGGGCAAACCATTTCCTCTACTTTCCTTACGAAAAATACAGCCGCATAGTCGAAAATATCTACAACGAAGCGCTCAAAAACGACATACCAAGGCGTGATCTGGAGCAATACGTGCTAAGCAAAATCGTAGAAGTCGGCGAAAAATAGTTTAAAATACCGCAAAATTCTATAACACAAAACAGCATTTCGACCCAAGCAAATTTTAAAATTTTATTGCGAAATATGCGGCACGTAGGCAAGACGTAAAAATTCCGGCTCGAAAAGCAAGCAGGTACGATGGATGAATTCCAAATTAAAATTCTATGGCGATACCGCAAAAACTGCGCCGTAAATTACGATAGATAAATTTTAATTAAAGTCTATACTTTCCTGCGCGACATTTCGCTACGGCTAAATTTCACTTCATAAAATTTATCTATCGTTTCTTAAATTCTAATCTCATTCACTTGCTGCCGATTTAGCAATCCGTATTATGTAATTGAAGTTATGTTTAACTATTTTAGGGTAAAATCACGCAATATCCAAGGGATAATATTAAATTTAAGAAAAGGATAGTTTATGAAGCTACTTTTTTGCATTATTTTTACGCTTTGCAGCGGTGTTTTTGCGGGCAGTTTGGAGCAGATCAGATCTGCTGGAGTCGTTAAAATCGGTGTTCGTGATGGTAGGCCACCTTTTAGTGATGAAAAAAGTGGTAATTTCGAAGGCTTTGAAATCAACCTTGCAGATGCTATAGCTAAGAGCATATTCGGTGATAAGCGCGGTAGAGTCGAGTTCGTCCCTCTAAACGCCAGCGATAGGATCTCTGCATTACAAAATGACAAGGTAGATCTTGCAGTCGCGACCATCACGATAACGCAAGATAGAAAAAGGCAAATCGACTTTTCTTATCCATATTTTTCGATGAGTTTGGGAGTTTTGACACGTAAAAGCGACGGCATCAAAAGTATAGACGATCTTTCAAACAAAAAGGTCCTAGTAGAGGGTAGCGGGACTACGGCAGAAAATTTTTTGTATAAAAATAAAATCCACAATCTAATCCATTGCTCCATTACTACCGAATGCTACGATATGCTTAAGCAAGGCAAAGCCGATGCGTACGTTAACGATAATCTCATCGTGCTAGCTTATTCCATTATCGACGACAATTTAGAAGTAGCAATCCAAAATCTAGGCAATCCAGAATTCTTAGGCATCGGAGTGCGCAAAGGCAATACCGAACTGCTTGATCTGATAAATAAAGAGCTTGTTACACTTAGCAAGCAGGGATTTTTCGAGCGTTCTTATGATGAAACTTTCAAGCCATTTTATCAAGGCGCTGCAGATAAAAAATACTTCTTACTAGATGGGCTCTATGCCATATTTTAGGACGAAATTTAGCAGTGTTTTATCTAGCGACTTCGGCTAAAACGTCATTTATGATAAGCGGATAATATGCAAAATCCAATTTTAAGGACATAAAATGAAACTACTTTTTATAGCGGCTCTATTTTGTGCGGCGCTTTTTGCCGATAGCCTAGATCAAATCAGACAAAACGGCGTCATTCGCATCGGAGTGCGCGACGCCCATCCGCCGCTTTGCGAGTCTAATGGCGGCAAATTTGAAGGATTTGAAATCGATCTTGCAAACGCGATCGCTAAAGAAATTTTCGGCAAAAAAGAGGGCAAAATCGAGTTCATCCCACTAAGCGTAAACGATAGAATTCCATTTTTAGAGGCAAATAAGCTTGATTTGGTGATCGGCCTATTTAGCATCACCAACGAACGAAAAAGAAAAATCGATTTCTCCCTCCCCTACCTCTCCGTAAATTTAGGCGTATTAACGCGCAAAGCCGACGCTTTTACCGATATCGCGCAGCTTCATGATAAAAAGATCGTATTCGAAGGCGACGCGACGGTAGCCGAGAAATTTTTCAAAACCAAGGGATTTAAAAATTTAGGCCATTGCGCTTCGGCTAAGGAATGTTACGAAATAATTCGAAATGGCGATGCGGACGGCTATATAAACGACAATCTCATCGTGCTTGCATATTCCGTCATCGATGATACTTTGGAAGTGCCGTTTAAAAACCTAGGTCCTAGCGATTTCATCGGCATCGGCGTGCAGAAAGACAACAAAGAACTACTTGATTTTGTCAATGCAGAGCTCATCAAGCTGAGCAAAGAGGGCTTTTTCAAAAAGGCCTACGAGCAGAGCTTTGATCCATTTTATCGCGGTACGGCAGATAAGAAATATTTTCTGCTAGATGGAATTTATAATATGCTCTAAGGGCTTGCTTTAAATTTTGAGTCCGGCTTTTAGAATTTTAGCAAATAAAATTTCCCGCTTGGTTTGAAAGCGGAAGAGAGATTAAATTTAAGGATTTGCCATGAAATTGCTTCTTGCAATGTTGCTACCATTTATCGTTGCTTTTGCCGATAGTTTGGAACAGATCAGATCAAAAGGCGTCGTTCGCATCGGCGTTTACGACGGACAGCCTCCTTTTAGTGAGCTAAACGATGGAACTTTTGAGGGTTTTGAAGTTACGATGGCACAGGCCATAGCAAATGATCTTTTCGGCGAAAAAGGCGGCAGAATCGAACTTGTGCCGATGAAGGTCGAGGATAGAATTCCAGCATTAGTAAACAACCGCGTAGATATCGTCATCGCTACGATTACCATTACGCCTGAACGCGCACAGCAGATCGATTTTTCAACACCGTATTTTTCGGTAAATCTTGGAGTTTTAACCCGCAAAGCCGATAGAATAAAATCCTTAGCCGATCTGCGAGAGAAAAGAATTTTGCTCGAAAGCGGCGGTACGGGCGAGGCATTTTTTAAACAAGAAGGCTTTGGAAATTTTACATTTTGTAAGATCGCCAGGGAGTGCTACCGCATGCTAAAAGACGGCGACGTGGACGCCTACGCGACCGATAATCTAATCGCAATGGCATATCCGGTAGTCGATAGCGAGGTAGAAGTACCGCTTAAAACTCTAGGCAAGCCCGATTTCATGGGTATTGGCGTGCAGAAAGGTAATAAAGAGCTACTAGACTTCGTCAATGCAGAGCTTATAAAGCTAAGCAAAGAGGGCTTTTTTGAAAAGGCATACGAAGGGACTTTTAATCCATTTTATCACGGCGCTGCGGATAAAAGATATTTCTTGCTAGATGGAATTTACAGCTTCTTGTAGGATTTGCGGCTCATTTTAAAATTTATCACGCAAGATTTATCGCGTAAATTCTATCTCCTGCTCGCTATACTTTAGCTCTTGCAGCAGGGATCACGTAAAATTTATCGCGCAATATTACTCGTTTAAATTTTTCAAAAAAGCTTTTTCGCGGGCGAAACGGCATTTATATAAAATTCCACTCATTTAAAATTTATCCTGCATAAATTTTACCGCAGCTTGGAATTGCTAAAATAAATTTAGCTCAGATTTTCATTATTTCAAATTTTACTCAGAATCTCTTTACTAGGATTTTTTTACCTCTTGCAATCCGCTCAAAATGCCCCCTAAAAAAGGGTTAAATTTTGCAGTCAAGAATTTATTCTGCGCAAAGAGTAAATTTTTACTACTTAAAATTACAAACGCAGCCCCCCTCTTTTAAAAACCGATCAGTGATTTTCATATTGCAAACTGATCTATTTTTATGTATAATCGCAAACTTTACGAATTTCAAAGGATCAATATATGAAAAAATCCATCTGCTCCTCTATGCTTAGCCTCGCAGCGGTGCTCGCACTAGCGCCCGCACAAGCGCTTTGCAATGCAGATTCTAATCCGCCGCTTATCCATACCCATAATAACCTCTATTCGGCTGGATTTAGCGGCAATACTAGCGGCAGCGGTAGCACCAGCCCAAATGGCAATATTACGACAATTACGGGCGTTGCAAGCGGCGGGACGAATTATTCCGGCAGCGTGATTTACGGCGGAGGAAGCGGCGATGGAATTGCGGGCTTTACCGAGTTAAATTATGCCTCCAACAATAGACTTACGATTAGAGGCGCAAACGCTTACGTGGGTATCGCAATAGGTGCCGAGGCCAAGGGGGTATCAGATAATTACGTGAGCTTGGAAAACGGCTCTAAGGTAAATTTGGTCGTGGGCGGGCAAGGCATAGCGGCATCTAAAACGGGCAACGAAGGTGAAGCGACGCGAAATCAGGTTTTTGTAAAATACGGCGCCGAAGTTACGGGAAATGCCGATAACTTCGGCGGCAGCTCAAATAGACATTATAATATCATCGGCGGCAGAAGCGGAGCAGACAAAAAAGCCTCCTCTAATGCCGTAACGATAGACGGGGGTACTATCGGCAACGGCTCCGTTACAAATGTAATCGTAGGCGGCATAGTAAGCGGCGGCGGCGATGCCGTATCAAATAGAATAACTATAAAAGGCGGCACATTTAGAGGGAGCTTCGATATATTCGGCGCTCAATCCTCCACGGGAAAAAGCAGCTACAATAGCGTCAATATAACGGTGCCTTATTATGGCAGCACAAATACTATCACTCTAAATGGAAGCGGTAGAATTTGGGGCGCAGCGGGCGGAAGCGGAAACTCTAGCGCAAACTCCGTATCCATAAGCGCAAAGCTAAAAGCGCAAAATTACCAAGTAGTAGGCGGCCAAGCAAATAGCGCTAGCGTAATGAGCGCAAATCGCGTAGAGATCAATAACGACGATGCGATCGTAGGCAGTGTCACGGGCTCTTTGGGCGGCGCTTCAAGCTCGCGAAGCGTAGTCGATCTTTACAAAGGCACCGTAAAGGGCGATGTTGCAGCAGCAAGCGGCATCGTAGGCAAATCGGATGGCGATAGAGTTACTCTAGGAGCGTTCGATTCTAATAAAGGCGTGCACGTAGGCGGCAATGTCTATGGCGCACGCGCAGGAAGCGTCAAAAATGCGGTCGTTTATATCAATAAAGAAAGAACGACGATAGCAGGAGACGTCTTTGCGGGCTACGCTACAAGCGGCAGCGTCGAGAATAGCAACGTAAATTTTAGAGGCGGCACTATAAGCGGTACAATCTACGGCAGCAATAAGCCTACGGATAAAACTAATACCTTACATATAGAAAATTGGGTCGGCGGCGGCGTGAAAAAAGCCAAGGACATTAAAAATTTCGGCTCTATAAATTTTCACGATCTATATTCCACTACCGAAGCCGATGCGCCTCTCACTCTAATCACTAGCGGCAATACAAATTTAAACGGCACAAAGATAGAGGGTATAAAATCAGATCTGGGCGAAGGAAAGTACTATCTGATCCACAACTCTGGCGGCGGCACGATCACCAGAGCCGCACAAACCGTGCAAGATAATCAAATTTATACGATTACCGACAAAGACCACTATCAAATCACCGGAACCACGATCGAGGTCGAAAACAATAAGAATTTAATTATGCAAAAGGGCACGCTAACTCGCTCTTGGATAGACCCCAACTTCGATCAAAGCGAGCTAATACAAAATCAAAATTCCAACAGGGCTGCGGGCGCTACTGAGCTATTCGGCAACAAAGGAAACACCGTAATAGTAAAGGAGGGCGCAGGCAATCTAGGCGGCAAAAACATAAGCTCGGGCAGAGACGATGCTACCGACGGAAGCAATAGCGTCCACGATAACTACGCCAAGATCAAGGGCGGAAGCAGCATAGGCGAGATTGATGGAGGATACTCAAATTCCGCTATCCCACAAGAAATTTATAATAACCATGTAACTTTCGAAGCAAGTGGAATAGACGTGGGGTATGTAAATGCGGGCATCACTCATAGTAGTAGCGGCGGCGGAAACGTCCACGATAATAGCGTAACTACGAATGCTACGATAATCCGCAATAGCATTTACGGCGGCAATACTAGCAACGGAGAAGCCAAATCCAATATCGTAACTATAAACAACGGCAGCGTAGGAGCAATGGCAGTGGGCGGCAAGGGAAACAGCGCGATTTCCAACACCATAACTCTCAACTCGGTAAACGTAGGCGGAAGCGTATATGGTGGAAAGGCTAGCGGCACCGCCTCCTCCAACACTGTAAATTTAAACGGCAACACGCAGATCGCCGGCAACGTCTACGCAGCGGAAGCCGCTAGTGGCAGCAACAACGTAGTAAATTTCAGAAGCGGCAGCGTAGCAGGCACGATATACGGAGTATCTAGCGCAAACGCTAGCAATTCGGGCAATAGCCTAAATATCCTATCTTCAAACTCAGGCAATGGCCTAAATGCAGGGAATTTTGCAAATTTCAATAAATTGGAATTTAACCTAGCCTCCCTTGGCGAGATTGAAAACGACGTTTCATCAAATGCTAAAAGAGCTTTAAGCTTGACGGGCTCCGGCAATACCGATCTAAGCGGTACCGATATATTTGTAAACTCGGCAAGCGAATTTAACGCTTCAAACAATGCAAGCTATCCAGATGGCGATAATAAGAAATACACACTTGCCTATAAAAGCGGAGGCGGTAAATTTACCGGATATAATCCACGCTTTAAAGACAAGGGCTACGTAACTCAAATAAATAAAAACTATGTCATAAAAGATGCTAATACCTTTAGCAGAAACATAGGCGGTATGCATATAAGCGAGGATGAGAAGGAACTTTATATCCAAAAGCTTATTAAGACTAACGAGAGCATAAATGGAGACTTTGATGCGGATGAGCTGCAGAAGTATCTTGGTGCCGGCGGTCTTAACGGAAATAACATAGATATAGGCAAAGTGGGGGAGGATAAGAATTTTAACGCTAGAAATATCAACGCAGCAGGCGCAAACAATACGTTAAATTTCATCAGCGGTCACAATGTAGGCGTAATAAGCGCAAGCGGTAGCGGTAACACCCTTAACATAGGAGCTAGCAATAGCTCTCCTACGGCAGTAAATTCCTTAAGCGCTAAAAATATTAGCGGTTTTGACAGGTTAAATTTTTTCCTTCCTAGCTCCATTAGAGCAGGCGATAACGTACTTACCCTAAGCGACCCTACTGCCAATACCGATCTAAGCAACGTAAGCAATATCACGGCTTATATAAGCGGAGTAAGCGGTCCGATTAATCCAAGCAGCGAGATTCATCTAATCAATAAGCAAGGAAGCGGAAGCCTTATAGCTCCTAACGCAGCCAATATGCATGCAACGCTAAATGTAGGGGTAAGTCTAAGCTATAACCCTAAAATTTATCAAAGCGGCAATTATCTAAATTTAGGATTTGATGCTTCCTCGGCTCCTAGCGCGCGCTTAAATTCTAATACCAAATCCTTCGCCGAAACCCGTGCTGCAAGCTTAGCCAGCCTAAAGAGCGG
>UQCL01000021.1 GCA_900539505.1 uncultured Campylobacter sp.
CCCCTTCCCGCCCCAAACCCCACCTAACCCCCGACGACGCTTTATAAGGGGCGAGCTACGCTCGCGTTAAATTTTATAATCGCGGCTCGCTTCTTTAAAATTTCTTTTGCGATTTTAAAATTTCTTGCCGCAAAAATCGTAAAATTTCAATTGCACTACAAATCGGCGCTGTATTTTGCTAAAATACCGATAAAATTTTAAAGGATGAAATTTGGAAAATTTTGCTTTTCTTCTAAATTTAGTGATATTTTGCATCTTGGTTTTTATGTTTTTTAAGATGCGCAAAAGCGGCGAGCAGGCGGGCAAGCCGCAGATCGCGACCGACATCACGCGGCTTAAAAGCATCGGCGAGCTGAGCGTTTTTAAAATTTACTCCAAAGAGATCGTCACGCGCAAGCAAAATGTAGGCAGCGGGCTGCTGGGCTCGCTCGTCTCGCCGCTGATGACGAAAAAGCAGATCGCCATCATCTTCGAGTTTGAGATCGAGTTCGTTTACGACCTGCTAAGCCCAGAGTTTGCGATACTACCGCAGGGCGAGGATCACTACGAGATTAAGATGCCGCCATGCAAATACAAATACTCGATCAAAGATATGAAAATTTACGACGAGAAAAACGCCAAGCTGCTGCCGTTTCTGCTGCCTGATTCGCTAAACGGGCTATTCGGCGCGAGCTTTGACGAGAGCGATAAAAACCGCCTGATCGACGACGCCAAGGACGAGGTCAAGCAGCTCTCGCTAAAAATTATCAACGATCTTGGCGGCAAGATCCACAAATCCGCGACCGACACGCTGGAGGCGATCGCCAAGAGCTTCGGCGCGAAGGAGGTCGGATTTATCTTTCAGGATAAGGCGCTGCAGACGATCGATATAAACTCCAGCGAGATCGCAATCGACAAGTCGCTAAAATCGCAGATCGAGAAGTAGATGGAGCTTTTTAAGGCGCTTTTTAAAATTTACTTCGCCCGCATGCTCGCGTTTATGGATGCTTGCGCAAGGGCTTGGCAGAGGTTTTATGAGCCGATCAGGCTGCGCAAAGAGAAAAAGCGCCTGCGCGCGAAAGGCTATTTTACCGAGGATGCGACGTGGGCGGAGTTTTTCGCGGATTTTAAATTTTGCAAATGCTTTATCATCAAAAAAATCCTCTATCCGAACTTCTACGCGATCAAAAACTCCTCCAAATGGGAGGCGGGCTCAAAGCGAGCTAGTTTTTTGGTAGGCTCGTTTGCATACGACGAGATCGCGTGGGTGTGGGTGCCGCGAGCCTTCGACGGCGGGCGGAAAAACGATCTGGAAAAGCTAAAAGATCTGCTGCAAAAGATCCCCGCACTGCGCTACGAGCAGAGCGACACCGGGATTAAAATTTTCGGCTACGAGTGCGGCGAAGCGGACTTATAGTCGTATGGCGCGAAATTTATTAAATTTTGTCGAGGATCGCGCCGATACGGCTCATGGCTTGTACTGCGCAGACGAACAGCGAGCGGGCGGGTTTAGCGACCGTGTCTTGCCAAAACAGCGCGAGCAGCGTGAAATTTTATCTTTGCAAGTGCCCCGGCGCGGTCTAAATTTAAACTCCGCGCGGTATAAACGCGGGTAAATTTTATCTCTGCGCCTGGTTCCATAGACCCTTTGCTTCGGCGGGGTTTTTTATATTAAGCCACGCAAGAAGCAGCACTACGGACGCCAATGGATTTAAGATTAAGTTTAGCAGTTCCATGCAATTTATGACGCCCATCGTTATAGCGGCGGGGGCCGGTATTTTAAACATCATGCCGTAGATGACGTCTGCGCCGATGTCTGCGATCAGTAGCGCGGCGTATACGGCAAAAAGCCTGCATCCTGTGGCGGCACACAACTTAAAATTTATAATTATTCAAGAGAGCGTAACCGCAAATATCAAATACGGCACGTATATTTGCAGCTTATTACAATCACATCTTCTGAGTATATAAATGGCTGAAAAATATAGTAGCGCCGCAAGCGCAATGTTGTAAGCGTATTTGAAGATTATAAAAACCTGCGGGCCCGTGATATTTTGGATGTTTGCAAGCGCGTGGTAAAGGAATGTGAAGGCAAAAATCCACACTAAGATTTGAGAATCCAGGTACGCGATCTCGCCTTTTATAGAATACGCCGCGCTGCCGACCAGTAGGCAGAGCGCGCCGAGCGTGCCTTGCAGCTTCGCTCTTTGAAAATCTTCATTCTTTTATACCTTTAAATTTTAATGTGCGGTTCGCTGCTTGCACTGCACAGATGAACGGCGGGCGCTGCTTTGATTATCGCCGCGCGGGCTTTAAATTTAGCCGCTGTGAATTTTAATTTTACGCCGCTGCGCATACTTCGTACTTTACGTCGCTGTGAATGATTTAAGCTCAGCACGCCGCCGAATATCTCATCCTTGGGCTACTGCCGCAAATTTTATTTGGTGCCGCCGTTACGAGTGCTTTTAATTTAACGCCGTAGTTGCCGCAAATTTTACTTTGCCGCCGCCGCTCGCGTAATACATTTTTGAAATGGGATTTTACGCAAATTGTGTTTAAAATTAATTTAACTTTTTAAATTTAAAAACAGCGGAGTAGCTTAAATTTACAACTATCCAAGTGC
Organism: uncultured Campylobacter sp.; assembly: GCA_900539505.1. Lineage (GTDB taxonomy): Bacteria > Campylobacterota > Campylobacteria > Campylobacterales > Campylobacteraceae > Campylobacter_B. The sequence continues at coordinate 2,603 of UQCL01000021.1, forward strand.
CATTACTATAAGCATTAAAAACGCTTATTTTTGATTTTTAAATTTGAGCTGTTTTTAGTAAATTTTGCTTACAAATTTTGTATAATTTTTAAAATTTTATCTCGAAAAGGGGAGCGAGTATGAGATTTATCGTTATATTGTTTTTGGTGGTCGGCGGCTGTTTTGGAGGCAATATAACCGACTTTCAAAGCTTGGAAAAATTTATCAAAGACGGGCAAGCGAAGGGATATTTTCCTAAAAAAATTTTAGTGACGCAAGGATTTGATACCACCGTATTGGAAGACGTGGGTTTAAAATTTAGCAAAACCATATATTGGGACATAAATTCTCGCTGCAACCAAAACGCAGACGAAATCATTATAGCCGAAAGCGATACGAGGCACTCTATAGTTTGCCCTGGAAATAACAACGTCTATATTTTGACTGGCGGCAGAAGCGATGTGGAAGACCCATGGGGAAACGATATTTTTGTAATGGGCGAGAACGATGATAAAATTTCAAAAAGCTGGGGTACGAATATATTTATATTCGGCAAAAGATGGGGGCACGATAAGATAGAAATCGGCGATTCTAGGATAAATCCGGCGTCAAACCCTGAATACAAAAACGAATTTCCTTACGAGTTTAGCCACTTTTTCATCTTTGATAGCGGGGTTAAAAAGGATGATTTAGTTTTTAACTTTAACAAGATAATAAATTTAAAAACAAACGACTCTATAGAACTTACGGATTTAAATGGTATAAATTTGATTTTTAAAGACGAGCCGGGTAAATACTACGGCACAAATTCATTAAAGGAGATTTACGACAAAAACTTTTTCGTTACGCCTAAGACTGAAGAGAGTTTGAGCGCGGATGAGATACAAACGTTGCTTCACAAAACGGCATATTCAGACAACGCCGAAGATGCTAAAAAATACTGCGAAATGGGCGGCGATCCGAATTTTAAAGGTCATGAAAATACCACTCCCATCGAAATGGCGGTAAGACTAGGTAGCGAAAATTCGCTTCGCGCGATGCTAGAGTGCGCAAAAAGACTGACTGATAGCGCAATGATGATGAGCGTATTCGGAAGCCAACACGACGATGAGAAGAGTTTTAGGCTCGTAAAGCTTTTGGAAAAATACGGCGGAAATTTTAAAGCAAAGGATAGGGATGGCTGCTCCATGGTAAATTATGCGACAAGTTCTCATAGTCTAGAAATCGTAAAATATCTAATAGAAAGAGGCGCCGATCCAAAAGCTAGATGTTCTCATAACCAAAGCGTAACCCCATCGGATTGGGCAAGAAAAAATGAGGATAAAAGAGTATATGAGTATCTAAAAAGCCTAGAAGCCAAATAACAAGGCATGCTAAATGGCTTTTTATCACCTGCTTTAAATCAGTGCGATAAAATTATTGGCGTTTTTGATGCTGATAGCAAGGCGCAGCAAGCTTTTATGATATCGATTTGGCTTATGGCTGCAACGACGGAACTTATTTATGTGCCATCTAGAATGGGCGGCATATCGGACTCTCTATAGCACCAAGATTTGCGGCTATGCCAAAAAGCTTTAAGTTTTCGGCGAAAATTTTATTTTGCATTATTTTTGCAGAAAATATATAATTTAATCCAAAATTTATATACACTTCGCTATTATCTCATTTTTAATTTCGCGGCCCACTCGTCTAGTGGTTAGGACGCTGGCCTCTCACGCCGGTAACAGGAGTTCAAATCTCCTGTGGGTCACCATTTCGTTGCTTAAAATCAATTAAAATTTTCTAGCATTTAGCTGCCTGCCCTTGAAATTTAAGACCTTATTTGTTTTTGTAATATGTTGATTAAAATTTCATCATATTTTTACCGAGGCTAATTGATCTAGAATGAAAGTAGCGCGAATTGAAATTTAGATCAAATTGTAAAATTCACGGCTAAATTCCGCCGCTGCTTATATTTTCCAGATTGCGCAGCCTGTTCCAGTTCTGCTCGTTTTGTAAATTTCGCATATTTTGTCGCTGCTGCATCTGCCACAGCTGCTGCTGCGCTTGCTGTTGCATTAGGCTTCGCTGCGTGGCAATATACCTCTCCTGCGCTCTTTGCTGAGCTTGCGCGCTATTCTCCTTGAATGAATTAAACGCGTCTCGCGGCACTGCCTGCTCTTGCTCCGCTCGCGCGACTTCGGCGTCAATTTTTTGCCGCTTCGCGCAGCGATTTGGCTGCTCCTTATTTAGCGAGCTTGCGATGTCGCATCTGTTCGCGCCTGTTGCAAACAAAGCCTCCTTGCCGTCCTGCGAGAGCGTCGAGCAGCCGCAAAGCGACGCGACTAAAATCAAGGCAGAGAAAAATTTTAACTTCACGGCTACCTCTTAAATTTTATCTTTAATTCCCGACCGACGCTAATCCGCGCCCTTTGCGAGGTCGAATCCGCACTGCGCCACAAGCGCCTTATCGCTTGCGATGCTATCGCCGGTGGTGGTCAGGAAATTGCCCGTAAGCGCCGAGTTGATGCCGCATCCAAGCGCCGTGCGCACGTGCTCGCCCAAATTTCGCCTGCCGCCTGCGAAGCGCAGATACGCGCGCGGCAAGATGAAGCGGTAGATCGCGATCGATTTTAAAATTTCATCGTGCGCCAGCGGCGCGGCGTTTTGCAGCGGAGTGCCTTTGATCGGGGTTAGGATATTGATCGGCACGGAGCTAACGCCCAGCTCTCGCAGCTGTAGCGCCATATCAATACGATCCTCCATGCCCTCGCCCAGCCCGAAAATCCCGCCGCTACATACGTCAAGCCCCACGGCACGGCAATTCTCGATAGTTTGGATGCGGTCGTCGTAGCTGTGCGTCGTGCAGATCTGCGGATAAAATTTTCGCGAAGTCTCGAGATTGTGATGATAGGTCTGCACGCCGCTAGCTTTAAGCAGCGCCAGCGCGGGCTTTGAGGCGATTCCCAGCGAGGCACACAGATGCAGCCGCGTTTCGCTTCGCAGCCGCTCATAGATCGCGCAGTATGCTCTCAGATCGGAGCTTTTTTGAGAAATTCCGCGCCCGCTGGCGACGAGCGAGAAGCGGTGCGTCTGCTCGGCTTCGTTCGCAAGTGCGGCGCTTAGCACCTGTTGCTCGCTCAAAATTCCATAAATTTCGCAGCCCGTGTTAAAATGCGCCGACTGCGCGCAGTATTTGCAGTCCTCGCTACAGCGCCCCGATTTTACGTTTATGATCGTGCAAAGATTAAATTTATCGCCGCAAAACTCGCGCCTGATCTCATCCGCCGCCGCAAAAAGCGCGCCCAAATCCTCGCATCGCGCCAGCTCTAGCGCCTGCTGCTTTGCAATCTCACAGCCGCCTATCACGCGATCTTTCAGTTCAGAAACATAAAATTTGTCTATCAATACTTAGCCTTTTTGAAAAAAATGCGTAATTATACAATGCGAAATTTAAAGCAAAGCTCGCGTGCGAAATTTTGGCGCAGGAATTTTTCGCTAAAAATTTCACGCGGAATTTTATGCCCTTGCTCGCCGATTTTGCACCGCGACTTTTATAGACGGCTCGTCTGTGCGCTTACGGCGGCGCAAATTAAAATCGCTTCAAAGTTGCGGCGCGGTAAAATTTTACGCGTATGAAAAATACATAGCGAGCCGCTACCCATGGTATCTGCGCGCGATTTATCGTTTTGAAATTTTATTTTGGCTAAAATTGCGACTTTAAATTTAAAGGCAAAAAATGAAATACGACGTTATCGTTGTGGGCGGCGGGCACGCGGGTATCGAGGCAAGCTTAGCCGCCGCAAAAATGGGCGCAAAGACGCTGCTAATTACGATCTTAGCCGAGCAGATCGGCGCTGCGAGCTGTAACCCTGCAATCGGCGGCCTTGCTAAGGGGCATCTAGTAAAGGAGATCGACGCATTGGGCGGTCAGATGGGGCTTGCGGCGGATGCATGTGGGCTGCAGTTTAGAATTTTAAACGAGAGCAAGGGCCCCGCCGTGCGCGGCTCGCGCGCTCAGATCGATATGGATAAATACCGCATCTATATGCGGAATTTGCTGCTAAACACGCAGGGGCTGGACATAAGCCAGGAGATCGCAAGCGAAATTTTAACCTGCGAGCAAGGCGGCGAGCAGCGCGTTTGCGGCGTTAAGAGCCATCTTAACAACGTTTATGAGACCGAGCATCTGATAATCACCGCCGGCACCTTTTTAAACGGGCTAATTCACGTGGGCGAGAACAAGCTGCAAGCAGGGCGCGTGGGCGAGCTGGCGAGCATTGAGCTAGCCGAATCGCTACGAAGTCTGGGGCTGCAAATGGGGCGGCTAAAGACGGGCACCTGCCCGAGGATCGATGCTAAGACGATCGATTTTAGCGTGCTTGAACGCCAAGAGGGCGACGCGGATCCGCGCGCTTTCAGCTTTCGCAGCAGGGATTTTGCGCCGAAGCAGCTTGCCTGCTTCATCGCTTATACGAACGAACGAACGCATGAGATCATCCGTGAAAATTTCGCCCGCGCGCCGATGTTTACGGGACAAATTTCAAGCACGGGCCCGCGCTACTGCCCGAGCATCGAGACTAAAATTTATGAGTTTCCAAATCGAGACCGCCATCACGTTTTCGTCGAGCCGCAGACGCGCGAGGCTACGGAGTATTACGTAAACGGTCTCTCTACGAGCCTTCCTTACGACGTGCAGATTGCGTTTTTGCGCACCATCAGAGGCTTTGAAAATGCAAAAATCGTCCGCCCTGGCTATGCGATCGAGTACGATTTTATCGATCCTACCGAGCTTAAACATAGCCTCGAGACCAAAAAGATCCGCGGGCTGTTTTTGGCGGGGCAGATCAACGGCACCACCGGCTACGAGGAGGCCGCGGCGCAGGGGCTGATGGCGGGTATCAACGCCGTGCTTGATTTGCGCGGGCGGCAGCCTTTGATTTTGCGCAGGGATGAGGCGTATATCGGCGTTTTGATCGATGATCTCGTCACCAAGGGCACGAACGAGCCCTACCGAATGTTTACTTCGCGCGCGGAATTTCGCCTGCTGCTGCGCGAGGGCAACGCCGTGCTACGCCTAAGCGAATACGGCCGCGAGATCGGGCTTTTAGACGAGGCAAGCTACGAGAGGGCGCGTAAGTTTAAGCACGACGCGCAGAGCGGAATGGAATTTTTACTAAAAACGCAGATTACCCCTTCGAAACAGACGCTTAGCCTGCTGCAAAGTATCGGCGCAGAGCCCATTTCGCAAAGCTGTAGCTTGCAAAAAATCGTAGCCAAAAGCGGCTTTTCAAAGGCGGGTCTGCTTGCTTTGGCGCCGCATTTTGAGGGCTTTAGCGATGAGGTTTTGGATGAAATTTTAACGCAGTGCAAGTATCATTTCTACATCGCGATGCAGCGCGCCGAGGTAGAGAGGATGAAGGGGCTGCTTGGCGTCGCGATCCCGCCGCAGATCGATTTTAGCAAGATCGGAGGGCTTAGCAACGAGATAGTGCAGAAGCTAAATCGCTTTGCGCCGCCGACGCTGTTTGCCGCTAGCGAGATCAGCGGCGTAACGCCCGCCGCGATCGATATTTTGCATATCTACATCAAGCAAAATTTTGGCTTGAAGTAACCTGTACGTCTGGCGTGAGAAAGCCGTAGTAGAATTTTACTACACAGGCAAAATAGGAATAAGCATGCAAGATGAGTTAAATTTAAGCCTGAGAAAATTTGCAAGAGACTACGACAAAGAGCCGCTAGTCATCAAAGACGAAACCAATCAAGTCATAAAAATTTCGATTATTTTGATGCTCGCGTTAATGACTTTCGGAATTTTAAGAAGCGTATTTTTTGGCGGCAACTCCGATATATTTAAAATTTCATTATATTTTTTGCTCGTCATAAGCAGGAGAAAATTCGATATGAATTTCTATAGAAACGCTTATGCCTATTTTTACAACGATAAAATCGTCAAGATAATTGACGGTAAAATTTTTGCGGAAATTGCGCCGCGTCAAATACGAAAGCTTCACAAAACAGTATCCTACGCGCTTCCGATACATTACGGGCTAGATAGCGTCGGCGGTAAATCAGGCATAATATTTCTTGTCGTTATCATGGCGGCGATGTTTGTAGTGCTGCCCGTAGAGACATCTATTTTTATAATTTTAGCGACGATCTGCGCAGTGCTTTTGCCCCAGATCATTTTTCATTTTGGCAAGGGCATTGATAGCGTTTTTGATATGATATTTTTACAGGGCAAAAACGGTTTGTTTTGTAATTTTATGATCAGCGATCCAAACGATTACGCCGAGCTGCGTAGATATTTCAAGGCTGTTTGCAACAAAAATTTAGACTTAGCCGAAAAGAAAATCACGGCGCTATTTGAAGTGAGTAAATTAGAGATAAATTTATTAGCTAAATTTATCACGGAGCGCAACAAAAAGGGCGATACTTAGAGTTAAATTTGTATTTTAGCAGAGCCGGTAAAGTTTATAAAATTTAAAAATTATAGTTAAATTTTGCACTCTCGCTTTAGGTTTTTAAATTTGATTCAAAATTTTACGATCCGTCAAATTTGATCCTATCTGCTAATTCCTGTCAGGGGTGGAACACAGATAGAGCCTATCGCTCCTAGCACGCCAAAAGAGGATAAATTTACGGCGAAATTTTACGCAGTCCGGGTAAAATTTTATTCGCGAAATGAGAACGGATTTAAAATTTAACCGTTTTTTCAAGCGAATTTTGCCACAATTGTGCTCAAATTTCATTGGGGTGAAAGATGAAAAAATATACCAAACAAATCCTCGCGATGCTCGCGCTAAACGCGATTTACAGCGGCTCAGGGATCTTGATTTTAAGCTTTATCAATAAATATCTACTTGACGGCGCCGAAAGAGGCGGGCGCATCATCGCGCTATTTTTCGGGCTTTTGGCGCTATTTTTGCTGCTTTCGGTGCTAAGCCGCATCATGCTTTGCAAGATGGAAAACGACTTCGTATTCGATCTGCGCACCAAGATCATCAAGCAGATCATCGATACGAAGTTTGAGCGCATCGAGGCTGCGTCAAAGGCGAACCTGCTTGCATCCCTTTCCAGCGATATTTCGCGCCTGACCGAGGGCTTTATGCGCATTTCAGAGCTTATTCAAGGCGCGATGATCGTGCTATTTTGCGGCATCTACGTGCTATACATCGCGCCTATGATGTTTGCGTTTTTATTCGTCTGGATCGGCGCGCTGATGGTATTCAACCGCTTTTTGATGAAAAAGGTCATGCAAAATTACGATCTGTACCGCCAAAACGAGGACGTTTTGTATAAAAACTACGCCGCGGCGATCGAGGGGCACAAGGAGCTGTCGCTAAGCCTAGCTAAAGCGAAGAGCCTATACGAAAATGACTTTCTGCCCAACGCGCAAAATTTACGCCAAAGCTCGCTGCGAGCCGAGGTTTACGGCGCGTTTGCGAGTAATTTTATGAACGTAATGATGCTAGGCGCGGTGGGATTTGTGCTTTATTTTGGGCTCAGCGGCGGCAAAGCGGAGCTCGCAAACGCCGTAACGATCGCGCTTACGGTGCTTTTTTTGCGCGCGCCTTTGATGATGCTCATATTCTCGCTTCCTAGCGTGCTGCGCGCAAAGATCGCCTACGCAAAGATCAAAGAGTTAAATTTAGACCCGTTCGTGCAGGGCTTTGAGCTTGCGCAAATGCAGCCATGGCGCAGCTTGGAGCTTAAAGACGTGGGCTTTTCATATCCCGGCGGGAAATTCGGCATCAAAGGGGTGAACTTGCAGCTAAATGCGGGCGAGACGGTGTTTTTAATCGGCGAAAACGGCAGCGGAAAATCGACGCTTTTTATGATCTTAGCGGGCCTTTATACGCCGCAAGCGGGCGAAATTTTAGCCGACGGCGCGGCTCTTAAACCCTCTGATCTGCGCGCCTACAGCAACAACATAAGCGCGGTTTTCAGCGATTTTTACCTCTTCGACTACGCTACGGGCGATGCGGAGATCGCGCGCGAGTGGCTCGTGCTCACGCACCTACAGGATAAGGTTGAGCTAAAGGGAGCCAAATTTAGCACCACGAGCCTATCTAGCGGACAGCGCAAGCGCTTGGCGCTCGTAAGCGTGCTGATGGACGGGCGAAAATTTTTGATGCTCGATGAGTTTGCGGCCGATCTTGATCCGCAGTTTCGCGCGGAGTTTTACGAGCGGATTTTGCCAGAGCTGAAATCGCGCGGATACACGATCTTTGCGATCTCGCACGATGATAAATACTTCGGCGCCGCAGATAAAATTTATAAGATGCAAAGAGGCGAAATTTCGCGCATAAAGTAAAGCAGCTAAATTTTAAAATTCTACGCAGAATTTCGCGATGGAATTTGGCGTCTAGATGAAATTTTGCCTTAGGATTTTGCCACGAAATTCTACAATTGAAATTTAAGTGGCAAGGCGAAATTCGCTTAAAATTTTACAGCGCAAATTCCGCTTCAAGCCCCTACGCTAAAGTTCGCAGTAGATAGAATTTCGCCTCTTTGGCGCAAATTGCAAAAATTTAACCGAAATTTACTAAATTTTGATTATACTGCACCCACAATTTAAAAAGAAAGGATAGGAATGAAAAGAGTTCTTATTGCATGCGCTGCATTAGCGGCGTTTAGTTCGGCAGCGTTTGCCGCAGACGGCGCTACATTGTATAAAAAATGCGTGGCCTGTCACGGAGCCAACGCCGAGAAACCTTATCTTGGCGGCAAAGTACCTGCGCTAAACACCCTGAGCAAGGAAGATATCATCGCTAGCCTAAAGGGCTACAAAGACGGCACCTTGGGCGACGGCAAGGGCAAATTCGGCATGATGGGCGTTATGAAAGGTCAAGCAGCTTCGCTCAACGACGAATCGATCGAAGCGCTAGCCGATTTCATCGTCTCTAAAAAATAATTTCAAAACTTCATTCGGCGGGCTTCGCGCTCGCCGAGCTTCGCTTAACTTTAAATTTTTAAAATTCTACGCTAATATCACGTAAAAATTCTAAAGGCTCATAATGTTTAACGGACTGATCAGAGAGATCGCGCAGGTTGCGAGCTTTAGCGGCGATTCACTGCGACTGCGCGCGAGATACCGCCCCGCTCTCGGCGATAGCGTCGCGGTAAACGGCGCGTGCCTGAGCGTGACACGGCTTTTTGCGGACGGATTTGCGGTGCAGCTTTCGAGCGAGACGGCGCGCGTCATCGCCGTGCAAAACCTGCGCGGCCCTGTGCATATAGAGCCTGCGATGCGGCTAGGCGAGCGCATAGACGGGCATTTGATCCAAGGACACGTCGATGCCGTGGGCGAAATTTATAAAATTTCAAAACTTCCAAGCGGCGTCGATTTTTTCATCCGCGCACCGCTGCATATAGCGCCGCTGTTAGCGCCGAAGGGCTCGGTGGCGATCGACGGCGTGAGCCTAACGATCAACGAAGTGCTTGCGGGCGGCGGAAATTTTACTCATAAAGAGCTGCGCGGCGCAAATTTTAACGGTGCAAGCTTGCGCGGGCAAAATTTTAGCGGCTCAAATTCCGTTCGCAATCTGAACTTTTTGGGCGTAAATTTAAAGAGCGAAGCGCAAAGCTGCGCCATTCGCCTTACGATCATCCCGCTCACACTTAAAGATACGCTCTTTGGATCCTACAAAATCGGGCGCCGCGTAAATATCGAGACCGATCTGCTTGCGCGATACGTCGCTGCCCAGCTACGTTTTGCCGGCAGACAGCCCGTCCGCGGTACGGACACGGCGCGCGATGATAGCGCCGAGGGCGAAAAAGAGGGGCTTTCATGGGATGCGGTAGATAAAATTTTGAGCCTGTATTAAGCGGCGCATGATGGACAAAATCGAAATTTGTAGAGAAAATCTTGAGTTTGTATTGGACGGGCGCGGCGTGTTGGCGGGCTTTAGCACGCGCGAAGGAGGCGTAAGCGGCGGAGCCTACGCAAGTCTAAATTTAGGGGATCACGTAGGCGACGATCCGCAAAACGTCGCGCAAAATCGCGAAATTTTAGCCGCCGCACTCGGTATCGCGCCTCGAAATTTAAAATTTATGCGCCAGATCCACTCAAACAAGGTTGAAATTTTACGCGCAGGTAGCGATGAAATCCCGCCCTGCGACGGGCTTGTGACCGATTTGCGCGGCGCGGCGCTGTGCGTGCTGGTAGCGGACTGCTCGCCAGTGCTGATCGCGGACGAGCGGCGCGGCGTGGTTGCCGCAGTGCATGCGGGGCGCGCGGGCGTGATAGGACGGATCTGCACCAATACGATAAATTTGATGAGCGAGCGCTTCGGCTGCGTCGCTGCGGAGCTGAAGGTATTCGTGGGCGCGAATATCAAGGCGCGAAACTACGAACTCGGCGGGCTTGATCTGGGCGAGTTTGAGCGCTACAAAATGCAGGGGCATTTCGATATGAACGCTGCGCTGCGCGACGAGCTCGCAGCTGTGGGGGTGCGAAACGTTAAATTTGATCCGCGCTGCACTTTTGAGAGCGAGCGGCATTTTTCATACCGTAGAGACGGCGCTACGGGACGCTTCTGCGGGTTTGTGATTAATTTGTGATGAATAAACTATGCCGATGAAAAGTAAAATATGATATAAAATTTCTCCGCGAGGTTGCCGGAATTTTATGAAACTCTATAAAATTTAACGTAGAGGCGCTGTAAAGCGAAGCGGCGAAAAATAGGCGAGATTGCGGCGTGACATCGCAATGAAAATAAGCCAAAAAACATAAATTTAAAATCAAAAACCCAAAGCAAAGGAGAAGATATGCTGTTACTTAAAAATGCCGATCTATACGCGCCGGAGCATATCGGCAGGAGCGACGTTTTAGTGGGCGGAGGTAAAATTTTAGCCGTTTCTAAGGGGCTTGATTTTCGAGTTGAGGGGCTTGAGGTTTATGACCTAGAGGGCAAAATTTTAGCGCCCGGACTCATCGATCAGCACGTGCACATCACGGGCGGCGGCGGGGAGGCGGGTTATCATTCGCGAACGCCTGAAATAACGCTATCTGGGATCATCCGCTACGGCACGACGACGGTCGGGGGCACGCTAGGTACCGATGGGTGCACGAGGAGCCTCGAAAATCTCTATTCAAAGGCCAAGGCGCTTGAGTACGAGGGCATCTCGACCTTCATCCACACGGGCTCTTACGCGCTGCCTAGCGTTACATTTACGGGCTCCGTCACGCGCGATCTGGTACTCATCGACAAGGTCATCGGCTGTAAGATCGCGATGAGCGACAACCGCGGCAGCTACCCGACATCTCAGGAGCTCATCAAGACCCTGACGCAGATCCGCATCGGCGGAATGATCTCGAAAAAAGGCGGCGTGCTGCATATGCATATGGGCGGGCTCGCGGATAAATTTGACCTGATTTTTAGCGTGATCAAGGATTATTCTTTCCCCGTTAATTACTTTTCGCCGACGCACTGCGCGCGGACAAAGGAGCTCTTTGACGAGGCGATCAAATTTCAAAAAATGGGCGGCTACATCGACATCACGAGCGGCGGAAGTAAATTTGCGCCGCTTGATGAAGCTATCGCCTATGGCCTTGAAAACGGCTTAAATTTAGAGCGCCTAACGATGAGCTCGGACGGCAACGGCAGCGTGCCTAGATTTGACGAAAACGGCGCGCTGGTTGGCTACGGCTGCGCTTCGTGCGAGACGAATTTAGAGGTCTTGCAAGCCTGCGTGAAAAATAAAATCCTAACCATCCCGCAAGCGCTAAGCATGATGGGCAAAAACGTCGCAAAATACCTAAATCTAAGTGGCAAAGGCGAGATAAAAGTAGGCTTTGACGCCGATTTTGCGGTATTTGACGAAGCTCTAAACCTAGATAGCGTGATCGCAAAAGGGGAGTTTTGCGTAAAAGAGGGCAAGCTCGTGAAAAAGGGATTTTTTGAGTGAAATTTAGAGCAAATTCGCCGCTTCCTTAAAATTTGGCGAGTTTAAATTTGACGAATAATTTCGCTTGCGTCCTTTGCGGTCATCTCATTTTTGCGGCGCAAAATTTAACCGCGCCTACGCTTGGATTATATTAAATTTAGCTTTAATTTAGCTATTTTTAAATATAATCTCAGCTTCAATTCACACACACCAATCCTAAAATTTGGTTGCGTTTGTCAAAAACAAATGTTAACGGGTGTGGAGGAGAAACCTAAATTTCGGGGCAACCCACAAGGAGAAAACTCATGGTAACAATGAGAGATTTGCTAGAGTGCGGCGTTCATTTCGGACACCAAACGCGCAGATGGAATCCGAAGATGAAAAAATTCATTTTCGGCGAGAGAAAAGGTATCTACATCATAGATCTACAAAAAACTATCCGCTACTTCCGCTATACTTATAATATCGTGCGCGACGCGGCTGCCGAGGGCAAGACGATACTTTTCGTAGGCACCAAAAAACAAGCCGGCGCGACGCTAAAAGAGTACGCAGAAAAATGCGGCATGCCTTATGTGAGCCACAGATGGCTAGGCGGCATGCTAACGAATTTTTCCACTATCAAGCAATCGATCCGCAAGCTCGAAGTAATCGAGACTATGGAAGAGGACGGTTCGATAAATTTACTAACCAAAAAAGAGGCGCTAATGCTTCGCCGCAAAAAAGAGAAGCTCGAGCTTTATCTAGGCGGCATTCGCAATATGAAGGGCCTTCCCGATATGATCTTCGTCATCGACGTTGTAAAAGAAAAGATCGCCGTAGCGGAAGCTAATCGCCTAAAAATGCCGGTTATCGCGCCTTTGGATACGAACTGCGATCCGGACGTAGTCGATTTCCCGATACCTGGCAACGACGATGCGATCCGCTCGGTTCAGCTTTTCTGCCAAGAGATGGCTGAGGCGATCAACGAAGGCAAGGCGCTTCGCGATCAAGACGCAAGCGAGGATGTCGAGCAGAGCGAAGCCATCAGCGACGAGGAGAAAGAGGAAGTCGTAGCCGAGGCGATGAGCGAAGAGGATTTTGACGTAAGCGAGGACGAAGAGTAATGGAAATCAGCGCGCAAATGGTAAAAGAGCTCCGCGAAAGCACCGGAGCGGGGATGATGGACTGCAAGAAGGCTTTAGTTGAAACAGACGGCAATATGGATAAGGCCGTCGATCTGCTTCGCGAAAAGGGCTTAGGAAAGGCTGCTAAAAAAGCCGACCGCCTAGCTAGCGAGGGCCTAGTGAGCGTCGAAGTGGGCGCGGATCACAAGATCGCAACTATAAGCGAGATAAATTCCGAAACCGACTTCGTAGCTAAAAATCAAAATTTTATAAATTTAGTTAAAAATACCACTCTACATATCCAAAGTAAGGGCATTAGCAGCATTGATGAGTTAAATTCCAGTGTCATCGACGGCGTTAAATTTGATGAGCATCTAAAGAGCCAGATTGCTACGATCGGTGAAAATTTGGTCGTTAGAAGATTTGAGACGATTAAGGCGGGCGCAAACGGAGTAGTAAACGGCTACCTGCACTCAAACGGCCGCGTAGGCGTCATCATCGCAGCAGCTTGCGACAGCGAGCGAACTGCGGAGGGTGCGAAGGAGCTTATAAAAAATCTCTGCATGCATGCAGCCGCGATGAAACCTCAGGTTATCAGCTATAAAGAGCTTGATCCCGATTTTATCGAAAAAGAATTCTTAGCTCTTAAAGGCGAGTTTGAAAAGGAAAACGAGGAGTTTGTGCGTTTAGGTAAGCCCCTTCATAAGATCCCGCAGTTCGGCTCGCGCGCGCATCTAACGGACGAAATTTTAGCCAAAGAGATAGAAGTTTTAAAAGACGAGCTTCGCAAACAAAATAAACCTGAAAAAATTTGGGATAAAATTTTGCCGGGTCAGATCGATCGCTTCATCGCCGATAATACTCAAATCGATCAGCGCCTCACGCTGCTAGGGCAATTTTATGTAATGGACGACAAGAAAACCGTCGAGCAGGTGATCGACGAAGAAGCTAAAAAACTAGGCGGCAAGATCGAGATCGTAAAATACGTCCGCTTCGAAGTGGGCGAAGGCCTAGAGAAAAAGAGCGAAGACTTCGCAGCCGAAGTAGCGGCTCAAATCGGCTAAATATGGAACTTCTAAAGGGCGTAAATCTTACTCACGCGTATGATTATACGCTCTTTGAAAATGTAAGCTTAAGCGTTGGGGAGAGCGAGAGTATCGCTATTTTGGGCGTTAGCGGCTGCGGCAAATCAACCCTGCTTCATATTTTATGCACGCTTTTAAAGCCGAACTTGGGCGAAGTGATCTACGGCGGGCGCAGTATTTACGAGCTAAGCTCCGATGAGAGACTTAAAATCCGCCGCAACGACTTCGGTATAATATTTCAATCCCACTACCTTTTTAAGGGCTTTTCTTCCGGCGAAAATATTGAACTCGCCGCCAAACTTACGAATAACGCGATAGATGATGAAATTTTAAAAAAGCTTCAGATCGAACATACTTTAAAGCAAGGCGTGGGCGAGCTTAGCGGCGGACAGCAGCAGCGCGTGAGCATCGCTCGCATACTTTGCAAAAAGCCGCGCATAATCTTTGCCGACGAGCCTACTGGAAATTTAGACAAGGATACCGCAAACGAGGTCATGGACGTGATCTTTGATTACGTAAAATCCAGCCGTGGCGCACTCGTGCTCGTGACTCACGATGAGAATTTAGCGCAAAAATGCTGCAAAGTTTATCGCCTAAATAACCGAAATTTAGCGCAAATATAAGCAATTAATAACCAAAAATATCTTACAATAGCCCAAATTCTTTCTAAAAGGTCATAAATGAAAATTCTACTTGACAATCACAATGAGCAGGTTGCAAGTGTCGTAAATATTTGCTGCGAGCGCATCGGTGCGGACCTGGTAGCATATAGTGCAGACGAGAGTGAATATGATTTGACGATAAAAAATTATGAAGATGGCGATGATATTTCAAAATTTGATCTTAATAAAACGCTGTTTCTGACGCCTAAGAATGTTTCGGTGCCAGGAGCGCGATACACCCTTACAAAGCCTTTTTCGCCGCTTGAGCTCATTACATTTATCAGCGAATTTTCGGTTCAAAATATGAGCGTGCAGGCCAAAGAAAAAATGGCGAAAGAATTTGCCGATGCAAGCTCTGTGATGAAAGAGATCGATGCGATTGACCAGGCAAATTCCGCTTCGGGCAGTAATTTTGAAGAGCTTGTGGATAGCTTTTATGACTCCGGCAAGGATATACCGCTTTCACAGCTGGCAAACGATATAGCGCCCGAGATTGCAGATGATGTGCCGCTTTCGCAGTTGCTAGGTGATATGCCGCGCATGGACGAGATCGCAGATGATATTCCACTCTCGCAGCTTGCAGATGAAGCAGCTATTGCGGACACTATCTCTGATGATACACCGCTTAACGCCGTCGCAGAAAAGATTGCGGATAATATTGCAGATGATATGCCTCTAAACTTAGCTGCTAGCGATATCCCTGAGGATGTGCCGCTAAATAGTATCGGCGCAAGCGAGCCTGCTGAAAATAATCACACACCTCAAGATGAAATTCCACTCGCAAAGGATGACGCTCCTATAGCTCTAGCGGCGCTAGATGATGAAAATCCTAAGAATTCCAAAACGGATAAACCGCAGACAGAAGATGAAATTCTTGTCGCACAGGCAAGCGAAACTTTACCGCTTGCGCAGCAAGACGAGCCGCAAAGAGCTGGCAGCCCTAATGAAACTACTGTTGAAAAAAAAGCAGACGCTGCGTCTAATCTAGAGGAAGCGAAAGACTCTGCGGACGTTACGCTTAAACAGCATGAGTCAGACGGCTTATTTGCCTATAAAACAGATGAAAAAAATTCTGCCTCGCAAGTAATGCAAGATGCAGCCGGCGCGCCTGTTAACAGTGGATTTGATATGGATTTTTCTAGGCTTTTCGATAGTGCCGGCATGCCCGTGGAGGAGTTTGGAGGATATGACAATTTTGCCGCGGCTGCGTTTGTTTCCGATGAAAAAGAGGAGAAAAGATCTGCGCATGATAAAAATAAAACGGCTACGGATTTTCAAAAAACGCAAATTTCGTCTCAATACGAGGTCGCTTCAGATACGCCGATTGCGCTAGCGGGCGCGGGCGATATACCTCGTGAAAATCTTTATAACGCCGTTCCGTTTCAAAGTATGGAATTTACCGGCGGACTTGCACAGAATGCGTCTATGTCTGCTCATAATGAAGCATGGAATTCAATTGGCGCAAATTTCGTAGCTTCTGCAAATTCTAGCAATACCAGGACTACAAATTCTACTCCTGTGCCGAATTTTTCGGAGCTAAACTTGCCGCACATATTAGATGCCTCAGATTTACCGAAGCAAAGCGAGCAAGCCAATAGCGTTACTAGCGGGTTTGCGGACGGATTTTTGCGCGCTATGGAGGGCGATTTTGCAAACTCTTTTGCCGCAAGCTCCGCTGATAGCGAGCAATTTAAATCCGACAAGCTCGCAAAGAGCGCCGCGCAGCAGATAAAATTTAATGCTTCAAAGCCTTCGGAGCGCACCGAATTTAAAGCGCATAAATTTGGTGCGTCCGAGCAGGTAAATGAGATGAAATTTGGCGCACAAGCTATGCCGAATGAGCTTGCCGCTTCGGCTGCGGCGGAGTTTGCCAGCCTTATGGCAAGCGAGTTAGAGCCTAGTGCCAAAAGCGAGTCGCTGCGTAACGAGCACGGTAAAAAACCGAGCGCTGAGGAGCTGAAAACCAAGTTGCGTGATGATCTAGAAGCGGGCATCGCAAACACGATCGAGAAATTTGCGGGCAGTAAGGACGCTAAGGACGCGCTGAAGGACTTTAAGATCAATATCGACATATCGTTTGGAGATCGGTAGTGCGGGGCAAAATTTTGCTCGTCTCCGGTCCAAGCGGTAGCGGCAAAAGCACGCTCATAAAGCGTCTTATCGCAGAATTCGGCGGGCAGATATACTTCTCGATCTCCTCTACGACGCGCGAAATGCGTGCGGGCGAAGCGGACGGCGTCAATTATCATTTCATAAGCGAGAGCGAGTTTCGCGCAGGTATTGAGCGCGGAGAGTTTTTAGAGTGGGCGTTGGTCCACGGCAAATATTACGGTACTTCGCTAAAAGCCGCTACGAGCGAGCTTGAACGGGGTAAGATCGTGATTTTTGACATCGATGTGCAAGGATATGAGATCGTGCGTAGCAAAGTGCCTAAAAGTGGGCTTACTAGCGTATTTATTACTACGCCGAGCTTGTCGGAGCTTAGAGATAGGTTGCGTGCTCGTGGCGATAATGATCCTGCCGATATTGCTTTGCGCCTACAAAACGCGCAAGAGGAGATGGAGCGCCTAGGCGAATATGATTATTTCATAATAAACGATCGCCTTGAAGCGGCGTATGAGAATTTAAGATCAATCTACAAAACTATCAAACTAGAAACGGCGAGCCGCGACATAGGCAAGCTAATCGAAATTTGGAAAATTTAAAGGAGAAAAAATGGGTTCTATGAGTATTGGACACTGGCTGATTGTTTTGATCGTTGTTGTGTTGCTGTTCGGAGCGAAAAAAATCCCAGAGCTTGCAAAGGGTCTAGGACAGGGCATAAAGACTTTCAAAAAAGAGATGGAAGAGGACGACGAACCGCAAAAGGTCGAGAAAAAGATGGAACAAGAGGTTAAAGACGCCGAAATCAGCGATACTAAAAAGGCGTAAAGGATTTGAAAAATTTAGTCTTAAATGAAATTTTTAAAATTTTATCTCGCAAAGTCGTTTTAGAAAAACCCAAAGATAAAAGTTTGGCTCATTACGCCTCGCCCGAGGCTTTTGCGCTGGCTAAGGAGCTGCGAAAGGCGCCTAAACTCATCGCCGAGGAGCTTGCGGCTAAATTTAAAGATAGCGAAATTCTAAGCGCTACGGCGGTGAACGGCTATCTAAATTTTCACCTAAAGCCCGCCGTGTTGGGCGCTCTTGCTGAAAATGCTCTTAGATTGGGCGGTGATTTTGCGAAAAACGACGCGAAGCTTGGAGCCGGAATTTTACCGGCTTCGGAAAAGATTTGCGTGAGTGATCCCGCTTGCAAAGGCTCCGCTGCAAATCTAGATGCGAGCGGCAACGACACCGCCAAATCGCAGAATTTCGACACGCAAAATTTTATTTCGCAGAATTCCGAAGAGGCGTCAAATTCCGTCGTAGCATCAAATTGCGATGAGGCGCAGAATTCCGCCGCTATGCCGCAAAAAATTTTACTTGAATACATTAGCGCCAATCCGACCGGTCCGCTTCATATCGGGCACGTGCGCGGCGCCGTTTACGGCGATACGTTCGCGCGCATCGGAGGCTATCTGGGGCACCGCGTCGATACCGAGTACTACATCAATGACGCGGGCAATCAGATCGAGCTTTTGGGCACTTCGATCGCGCTTCGTGCGCGCGAGCTAGCGGGCGAGGACGTGAGCTACCCCGAGAAATACTACCGCGGCGAGTATATCGACGAGATCATTCCTCTTGCGCGCGCCCAATTCGGCGATGAAATTTTCCGCGACGAATCGCGCGTTTTGATCCTTGCGGAGTTTGCTAAAGATGAAGTGCTAAAGATCATCCAAAAAGATCTCGCAGACGCGGGCATTCGCATCCAAAACTGGGCTAGCGAAAAGAGCCTCTACGGCGAGCTTGAGCCTACGATTAAGAAGCTTGAGCGCAGCGGCAAGATGTATGAACAGGAGGGCAAAATTTGGATCCGCTCATCGCAGCTCGGCGACGAAAAGGATCGCGTCGTCATCCGCGAGGATGCGCGCCCGACCTATCTTGCGGGCGACATCGTCTATCACAATAACAAATTTGAGCGAGGATATGAGCGCTGCATCAACATCTGGGGAGCCGATCACCACGGCTACATCGCGCGCCTAAAGGCCGCCGTGCATTTTCTGGGCTACGACGAAAACAGGCTTGAGATCATCCTAATGCAGATGGTAAATTTGCTCAAAGACGGGCAGACCTACAAGATGAGCAAGCGCGCGGGCAACGCGATTTTGATGAGTGACGTGCTCGCTGCGATCGGCAGGGACGCTATGCGATTTATCTTCATAAGTAAAAAGGGCGAGACGCCGCTTGAGTTCGACGTGGACGAGCTCGAGCGCGAGGACAGCAGCAATCCGATCTTTTACATCAACTACGCTCACGCGCGGGTCAATCAAATTTTTACCAAAGCGGGCAAGCGCGAGGCGGACGTCTTGGGCGCGGACTTCGGCACGCTGGATGAAGCGGGGCTCGGCTTAGCTTTTGCGGCGCTTGGCTTGAATGAAATTTTAAACGACGCATTTAACTCTCGCGGCTTGCAGAAGCTGCCCGATTTCCTAAAGGCGCTCGCGGCGGACTTTCATAAATACTACAACGAAAACCGCGTCGTAGGCAGCGAGAATGAGGATGCGAAGCTCAAGCTGTTCGCGCTCGTAGCGCTTAGTATCCGCACGGCGTTTGCCCTGATGGGCCTAAGCGCGAAAGAAAAAATGTAGCCGCACAGGCTACATTCGCGCCGATAGCCCTAAATCTCACGAACGAAATTTTATGATTTAAAATACAAAGCGAAATTTTTCGACGGGATTTCTGCTGCGAAATTTTATGTTTTGCTCTTTGCTTCTGGCTTTGCCACAAAATTTTACGGCGGAATTTGGGATGAAATTTTATCGCGAAATTTGATTTAAAATTCTATCGCTATGAAATTTTAAAGCTAGTTCTAAATTTACGGCTCGTAAAATTTCAATTTTAGAATTTTACGGGCTGTTTCGCGGTATTGCTGTAGCGCCTGGTGCGGTTCGTAAAATTTAAAATTTGGCTGCAAATTTACAGCTTGCGGAATTTTGAAATTTTAAAATTTTACGGCGCGGAAGCCCTGGGCAAATTTTAAAGCAGAGTTTTAAGGCGGTAAAATTTCATCCGCAAAATTTACTCGGACGGGATTTGTCTGCAAGACTGCCCCTTAAATCCGCGGCGCATCGCCGCAAAAAGGATAGATATGAGAAAGATCATCGACATAGCGGCGCTTTCGATTGCCGTTTGCATCTTGGTTATGGTGCTTTTTTTGCCGTCACCCGTTTTATCGTTTAAATGCTACCGCGGCGATGGCGTAAGCTGCGTACAGCTTGGGCGCGACAAGCTCTCCCGCGGAGATTACGACGGCGCAAAGTTCGCTCTTGCTAAGGCTTGCGAGGCGGGCGAGAAAGATAGCTGCTTTGATTTGGGAGCCCTATACGATGGCGAGGGCAATGCGACGCAGGCAGGAGTATTTTATGACGCAGCCTGCGATAAAAACGTCGCCGTAGCCTGCCACAAGCTAGGCAACCTATATCAGCGAGGGCGCCTGAGTAGGGACTTCGTTGCCGCCGCGCAGCGCTACGCCAAGGCCTGCGATTTAGGCTATGCCAAGAGCTGTCACAATGCGGGCGTAGTCTATTTCACGGGCAGTTTCGGGCTTGCGACGGATCAGGCAAAGGCGGTGAGCTTTTTCGAGCGAGGCTGTGACGGCGGGCTAGTGGATAGCTGTTATAACGCCGGCGTTGCGTATGATAAGGGTCTCGGCGCGCCGCAGGATCGTGACAAGGCGGAGAAGCTTTACACCAAATCCTGCGAGCTGGGCTACGGCGATGCCTGCAATAATTTAGGCTATTTGTATGTGAGCAAGGGGGATCTGCGCGGATTTTCCAAGGGGCTTGGATGGGTCAAAAAAGGCTGCGACGCGGACAATAAAAAATCCTGCCAGCTCTACGAATTTATGAAAGAGCAAATTTTAAAGAAGTAGGCGCTTGGTCGCCCGGCGCACGTTTGCCGATTTGCACTGCCTGCCGTGCACGCCGTATGTTTTGTATTGCTCGCCGTGCACCGTCCGTCGCGAGATTTCTGTTTTGTGCTGTTCGCCGTATGCTGTTTGTTTTGCACTGCACATGCCTTGCGCCGCCTGTTTGCGCTGCTCGTCGCGTGGTATTAATTTTGCGGCGGCTTCCGCGACACTACCGCCGCAGGATTTGGGGTGCTAAAAGAGGGCGCGGGCAATCTGAGAGCGTGGCTAAATCAGTGCACGTCCGAGTAGATCGCCGCCGCGGCGTAAATTTCATAAATTTAATCCGCCGAATAAAATTTACTCGCGCCGCCGTATCTTTGCGGCGTAAATTTTGCTAAAATTCGCTCCAGGCGCGAAATCTGCTGCGTAAATTTAGAAAAAGGTAAAATTTTGAATCTAAACGAAGCCATAGTTGACACCGCCAAAAAGCAAAAAGAGTGCCGACTAGCATTTGTAAAGTATCTGTTTTTGGGAATTTTATTTATAATTGTACTGCCCGTGGGCGGCGGATTTGCCGTATGGTATCTTTTTGAAAATCGCCTTGCACCGCTATTTTTCATCATTATCTATATTCCGTTTTTTCTCGCCGCGCTAATGGCTAATGCTAGCCGAGTGACCAGCGAGCTGGGAGATTACAAAGCGTTTTATAAAGACGTTTTCGTCCGGGCCGCTATTCGCGAGGTAGATCCAAATTTTAGCTATGATCCAAATGCCGGCATCAGCCGTAAGGAATTTCGCAAAATCGGCATCTATTCGCCAGACGAGTTTCGCGCCGAAGATCAAATCGGAGGCATTTATAATGGCGTCAAATTTAGCCTCAGCGAAGCGACCCGCATCCCAAACGGCGCGACGCTGGAGCTAAGCGACTCGGCGGCGCTAAATTTGCTATCCGCGATAATTTTTGCTTGGTCGACGATGAAGGATATGCAGGCATTTAGCGGCTCGGTCTTGATCTGCGAGTTTTACAAGAAATTTAGCGGGCAAACTATAGTCGCGAGCCGCACGCTAAATACTAAATTTTTAGGCGAAAAAG
This sequence comes from uncultured Campylobacter sp., assembly GCA_900539505.1. Lineage (GTDB taxonomy): Bacteria > Campylobacterota > Campylobacteria > Campylobacterales > Campylobacteraceae > Campylobacter_B. Next base: position 24,388 of record UQCL01000021.1, read on the forward strand.
AGCAGATGGACGACGTGTTTTTTAGCAAAGAATTTCGGGTCTTTGCGGACGATAAAGTAGAGGCGAGGTATCTTTTGACGCCCGCGTTTATGGAGTGCCTGCGAGAGCTAAAGGAAAAATTTGCGGGGAAAATGGGGCTGAGCGCGGCGTTTATGGACGATAAATTTTATCTATTTTTAAACGGAGCGAAAAATAAGTTTGAAACGACGCTCTTTTCGCCGCCGCCGAGCTTAGAGGACGCCGCGCAGATAAAAAAGGAAATTTTAGAGCTTTTATCTATCATAGACGAGCTAAATTTAAACCCGGATTTAAGCGGGGCGGCGATTTTGGCTGATTAACGCGCGCCGCTATTTATCGGCTAAAATTTACTTGCGCTGCGCCAGGATCGCCGTTATTCTCCGCTACCGACCGAGATCCGCTACGGCTTGGATCGCTCATTTTCGCTACCGGCAGGGGCGCGCTTAAGTAGCTCCTGTTCGCGAGCGAATAATCTGCAAAATTTCTCCCAGTCGTGCAGATAGACGAGCCTGTGCTCTTTGCCGCTTTCGTCTATGTATATGCCCTGCGTCGAGCCAAGACTCATCTTTTGCCAGTAGCCGAAAAACGGCAACGCCTCGATATCATCTTGCAGCACGCCTCGCATCATGCCGTTATCGTAAATTTTTAGATCGTAGTAGGTCCTTTTCATTTTAACCTTTCTAAATTTTATCGCGACGAAATTTTATCGTGATGGAGTTCTTAAATTTGCATCGGGATAAAATTCCGCCTTTTAGAATTTTGCGCGTCGCGAAATTTACCGCAAATTCCGCGACTTTGGATTTGCAGCGTTAAGCCTCGATGGCTTTAAATTTTGCAGCGCTAACCCTTGATGAGCTCTGCAGAATTTCACCACAAGTAAAATTTAGCCCGCCAGCGCCTTTAGCTGCTCGGCGCTTAGCCCGTCAACCAAAATATAGCTCGCATCGATGAAGCGGTAGTTTTGCTTCGGCAGACGCGCGATAAACTCGCCGTATTCCAGCTCGGCGATCGCATGGTAGTTACCTGCGTCGTTTTCGTCGCCCTCTATGCCTATGAGCGCGATCTGCCAGCGCGCGACGTCGCTATTTTTCAGGATATCTGCGTTTTGCCACTCCACAAACGGCTTGTAAGGCAGGATAGTGGGCAGGTCTTGCGTGAGCGCGTATGAGCCAATTATCGTGCCGTCATCCCCATTTCGGTAAAACCTCTGGTGTGCGCTGTAAGCGTCGAGGTACTGCACCTCGGTTAGCCGTTTGCTAAACTCGGCGGCGGGGTTATACGAGGCTAAAATTTCATCCATCATTGCGCGGTTTATCGCAAAAGGCCTCTCTACTCCGTAGCAAAAATTTACCTCCGTATCGCCGCTTAAGTGTTGATCTATCGAATGCAGCCCCGCCGCTATATCGCGCTCGTAGTCGAATTCCTCTATCCTGTCGTGAGTGTAAATTTCGCCGCCTTCACCCGCGATCTCGCTTTCTAGCTGCTTAGATAGCGCCTGCAGATATGAGATCGCCAAAACCCAATCAAAGACCGTCGTGGGCGTATTTACGCGCACGGCGTAGCTTTGCTGCTCCTCGTCATATCTTAGCTCCATCCCGCGCCCGCTCTTGCCCCGCACGCCTAAAATCAGACACTCATGCTCGCTCAAAAGCGATTTAAAAAACGCCCTTTCATCGAAATCCTCGGCGCTCTCGTCTATGCCAAATACCGATAGATCGGGCAGGAGATCCAATGCCTCGCTAACGCTCATGGCGTCCGAATACCCCATAAATAGCGGTCGCTTTTTGTTTTTGACGCGGAATTCTACGCTCATCGTTTTATCCTTTGTTAAATTAGCAAAATTATAGCGAAATTTTACCTGCCGCGGCGAGCTAAATTTGCGCTCGCAAGTCCGCATTGCTGGTTGCACGAGCGTGCGCCGCAGCCCGCACAAAACTCACTAATAATCGCGAAAGCTTACGCGCCGATCGCGTCTTTTAGGCTCTGTGCGCACAAACCCGCATCCTTTAGCTCGCGCAAAATTTCGCCCATCAGCTCCTCTTTGAAAACGTCCAATATCATTGCGCCCGCGTCCAGCTCAGCATAGCGCAGAGCGGGCTCGCTGAAGTTTTTAAGCTCTTTAAACCGCCGCTCGCCCCGCCTGGCAAATCCGAGCCGAACCTCGTTCGGGCTAAGGCTCAGCATGCCGCTATCGCGAGCGAAATTATACACGCTAAAGCCGTAAAGCTGCGGATCGGCGGCTTTAGCTCGCAGGCCTAAAATTTCCTCCAGCCGCGCCTTCGTGCCATTTAGATCAAGCCCCGTTTGCAGCGCGATCTTGCCGCCCGTGTCGAGCCGCAAAAGCGCCAAAAACGAAGCGAAATCCTGCGCGATGATGCTTTGCTCATCGCATTCTACGTCGATGTGGGCGACCGCAAGCACCTCGCTGGCGCGGTAGTCCAGGCACAGATACCAATGCCCGTCGCCGCTGAACGGCACCAGCCCGTCAAGTTCGAAGCTCACGCACTCGCGCTCTTCGCCCCAGCTAAAGCGCGTAAGCGACGGATGCGCCTCGCCGATGCCGCTGATGGCGTCCAGCGGGTAGCCCTCTAGCTCGTAGCGCAGGTAGCCGCCGTTTTGGATGCTCAGCATCATGACTAGCTCGCGCGGCAGGGCGTGTTCTAGCTCCTCTTCCGCGGCCCTCAGCGCCTCGGGCGTGAGCGGTTCTTGCAGATATGGCAGGTAGATCGGCCTGCGCCAGATGTTTGCAAGCTCGTTTGCGTTCATTTTCGCTCCTTTAAATTTGCGGGTTAAAATTTCAAGCGCGCCTTAAATTCCAAGCTCGAAGCCGAAATCTCGGGCTATAAAATTTTAAAATTTTACGGTGCCGAATTTTTCACGGCCCGCTCGCTGTATTCGGCTCACCTGCATCTATTCGGCTCGCCTCTCGGCGGCTTAAATTTAACCTAGATCGGACATGTCGCCGTTAAAATTTAATCCGCACCGAGCGGGCTCAAAGCCGCGCGCCGATAAAATTCATCGTAAATTTACTCGCTCCCGGCGCCCGCCTGAAGCGGCGAAATTTTGCAAGCGAGCTAAATTTATCTTCGCGCGCCTAATCGAAATCATAATACAGGCTCCACGCGCCGTTTTGCGGGTTTTTAGCAAACATCAAGCTGCCGCCGTCAATGACGTTAAAATTAGCTTTTTCGTCTGAAGAGACCTGAAAAACGAACTGATAGCCCTCGCCGAAGTTCACTCCGGACTGGCAAAAGGAGGGGTAGCCGCCGAATTTCGTGCAGTTGTAATACTCCAGCCCAGCCGTGACGTCGGAATAATAAAGCCCGACCGACCTTTTAAGCTCCAAAATTTCGTGCACGACATCAGGCTCCAGCCCGCCGCCATCCCAAATGGGCGTATCGTCCGCGGCAAATTTGGGTTGCAAAGGAAAGGGCTTTATTTGCGAGCGTGGATTTGCAAGCTCCTTTATGACGAGCTCAGCCTCGTTTTTATACTCGCGGATCGCCCATAGGCCGTCCATATCATCATCAAATTTGCCGATAAGATCCTGCGAGATGAAGACCGCAAGCAGCTTGACGCCGTCCAAGACTTGCGGCACGTAGGGCAGCGCGGGCAGGTAAAACTGCGCCAGAGGGAGCATCGGCGCACCGTTTTTATCCGTCGGTAGCTCCTCATCCGCCGCGCAGGCGAGCACGCGGCCGATCCAGCACTCATCGATCGCGCCTCGCGGCCTCACACCGCCCGTCTGAAAATAGGTGATTTCGCGCGCGATTTTGCGTTGCAGCTCCTTAATCTTTTCTTGCAGATCCGTTTGCATTTGCGTCCTTTTCGGTTAGAATTTTAGCGCTTTTGTGAAATTATAGCGTAAATTTTACCCGCCGCCGCGAGCTAAATTTGCGGCGTAAGGAGTTGCGAAAAGTAAGCTTAAAGCTTTTTGAGAGTAAAATTTAAGTGGGTCGCATAGACGGTAAATTTAATCAAAAGGAGCGAAGATGACGAAGGATCAGTGCTGCGTTTTAAAGCATTTGACGGCGGGCGAGACGGGCGGTTTTGAGAAAACGGGCGAGATGAATGACGGCGAGTTTTTGGATGCGCTTATCGGAAAAGGGCTTGTTTGGATGCTTGACTGGGTCGGCGAGGACGAGACGGGAGAACTGGGTAAATTTATCAGCTCTAGGCTTGATGCGCTGCAAAGCGGCGTGTCACTAGACTGCGATAAAATTTACGCAAGGCTCGAAAAAGAAGCGAAAAAAGAGGGTTTCGAGCGCGGCGATGCGAGCCTATTTTTGATGAACGAGTTTCAAAAGGCGCTAAAGAAGAGCGATTTTAGGCTCTTTACTTTGGATCTTCATAGTGATGCCTACTATCTGCTCGTCGCGCACAAGGACGCCGAGAAAGATTTTAAAAAGCTAGGCAAGCGCGAGGAGCTATTTTGGGATATCGCGCCGTGGGGCAAGCGCCGCAAAAGGCAGATCCTTTACGTCATAAACTGCGAGTGCGGCGAGATGTCCGCGTGGCAGCTGGATGCGGACGAGCCCTCTCCTAGAGATGAGGTTTGCGAGGTTTGCGGGCGGGTGCTTTTTGACGCAGACGGCAATGCGATGCAGCCTTTGGAGAAGGAGTTTATCTGATTTGGCTTATCGCGGTTTTGTGTGCGAAGTTCTGGCCGGATGAAAGTCAAATTTATTGCGCAACTCGGCAGGATTTGACGCGTGGATTTGCTTTATCGCTCGGTGGAGAAACGCGGTTTAAATTTACAGCTCGCTTTGGCGGCGGAATATGTTTCGATAAGGCCCGCTTTGGTAGTAAAATACTGCTCGGCGCGGCTCACTTTGTTTTGCTGTTTGCGCGAGCGGCGAAATTTTGCGGCTTGCGTTTGCCTTAATAAGACTTCGGTAAGACGCACTATTTAGCGCTTGCGTTCTTGGCTTGATTTTTTATCCAGCAAGTTCGCAGTCGCGGGCGCATCTACCTATGCTACGCTAAATTTTGATTTTAATGGTTTTGGACGTAGGCTCGCGCGGCTAAAAATCAAAATTTTGCCCTGCCGCGGGCGCTAAATTTACAATTTCTAAATTTAAAATTTTAAGCGTAAATTTTGATCTAAAATTTCCAAAGTCGCTAAATTTTAAAATTTAAATGCAATACGAGCTTACCGGCTCGCTAGCCATAGAGCTCGTAAATTCCGCCGTTGCAGGAGCGGCAAGCTCGTTTGATTTAAAGATAAGGCAAAATTTTAGCTAGCGCGCCCACGCAGAACCCCAATGCTAGCGCGCCCGAAAACGCGCCTTATTTGAAATCCAAAACCGACGAGGTGCGACGAGGCTAGCCGCGAGCTTTGGCGATGCACGCCTCGATCGCCGCCATCACCGCTGCGCGAAATCCCGCCGCCTCCAGTGCCGCGAGCCCCTCTATTGTCG
>UQCL01000022.1 GCA_900539505.1 uncultured Campylobacter sp.
CTCGTGGGCTCGGAGATGTGTATAAGAGACAGCTATTGTCGTGCCCGCAGGCGAGCAGACGGCGTCTTTGAGCTCCGATGGGCGCCTGCCGCTTTGTAGCAGGCGCGCCGTGCCCTCTACCGCTGCCGATACCGCGTCATAGCATAGCGCCCGCGGCAGTCCGCCCCGCACGCCCGCATCCGCCGCAGCCTCGATAAAGGCGCACACATACGCAGGCAAGCTGCCCGCAATCCCAGTAAATGCGGCAAAGCTAGCCTCGCCTATCTCGTAAAATTTACCGATTTTGGCGGCTAAAGCTCGCACGATCTCCCGACTAGCCTCGTCAAAATACTCGCCGTAGCACAGCGCCGTAGCCGACGCGCCGATGCCCGCGGCGACGTTTGGCATCGCGCGAGCCACGAAAATGTCCGCACCCACGATATTTTGGGCGCACTCCAGCTTGAAATTCGGCGCCAAAAGAAGCAGGATTTTGCCCGCGAGCTCGGGCGCGATCAGGCGCAAAATCCCCTCGTAGCTGGCGGGCTTGGTCGCGAGCACGATAATATCCGCAGCGTGCGCCAGCTGCGTTTCGTCTTGTAAAATTTGCACGCCGTAGCGCTTGCGCAAGACTTCGTTTTTGCTTCTGGCATAAGCTAGGACTTGAAGCTTCGTATCGGAGCTGGACTGCGCGCAGGCGAAATCACGTTCGTGGCTAGCAAAATCCTGCTCTAAATTTGCGGAATTCCGCCCGCAAGCCGCAAAGCTTTGAGTATCTGGCATAAAATTTTGCCCGCTGTGCGCGGAATTTTCTTTATCCTCTGTAAAATTTTCTCCGCTCGCCGCGCAATCTCGTCCGCCGGCTGCGCAAAGTGCCGCGATCATCGCCTCGCCCATATTTCCGCCGCCGATAAATCCCACTTTCATTTTCGCTCCTTCAAAGCTAAATTATGCCTCAATGATAGCTCAAAATTTCTTTATCCGCCCTTGCGGCGCGCGGTTTATCTACGTAAAAGCAAATTTTAGCTACAATCTCGCCTAAATTTTTTAAAAAAGGATGCGTTATGGCAATAAATGTTTTTTACGACAAAGATTGCGATTTGGGTTTGATTAAGGCTAAAAAGGTCGCTATGATCGGCTTTGGCTCGCAGGGACACGCTCACGCCGAAAATTTACGAGATAGCGGCGTAGAGGTCATCGTGGGCCTGAAAAAGGGCGGCGCGAGCTGGAGCAAGGCCGAGGCAAAGGGTTTTAAAGTAATGAGCGTCGGCGAGGCTACGAAGGCTGCGGATCTTGTGATGATCCTAACGCCCGATGAGTTTCAAAGCGACATTTTCAAAGCGGAGATCGAGCCAAATTTAAGCGAGGGCAACGCGATCGCGTTCGCGCACGGTTTTAATATCCACTTCGGACAGATCGTCCCTCCAAAGGGCATCGATTGCATTATGATCGCTCCGAAAGCCCCGGGTCACACCGTCCGCAACGAGTTCGTAAGCGGCGGCGGCGTACCGATGCTGATCGCCGTTTCGCAAAACGAAAGCGGCAGAGCCAAAGAGCTTGCTCTAAGCTACGCAAGTGCGATCGGCGGCGGCCGCACCGGCATCATCGAAACGACCTTCAAAGCAGAGACCGAGACCGATCTTTTCGGCGAGCAGGCTGTACTTTGCGGTGGACTTTGCGCGCTCATCAACGCGGGCTTCGAAACCCTCGTCGAGGCGGGATATGAGCCTGAGATGGCGTATTTCGAGTGCCAGCACGAGATGAAGCTGATCGTGGATCTCATCTATCAAGGCGGTATGGCAGATATGCGCTACTCGATCTCAAACACCGCAGAATACGGCGATTACGTAAGCGGCAACCGCGTCGTAAACGAAAGCAGTAAAGCGGCGATGAAAGAGGTGCTAAAGGAGATCCAAAACGGCAAATTTGCAAAAGACTTTATCCTCGAGCGCAAGGCGGGCTATGTACGGATGAACGCCGAGCGCAACATCACGGCAAACAGCTTGCTTACCAAAACCGGCGAGAAGCTTCGCGCGATGATGCCGTGGATTGCCAAAGGTAAGCTCGTAAATAAAGATAAAAACTAATTTCGGCTGAGCTTTGGCTAATACAAATCCACGCGGGCGTCGCAAAAAGCGCCCGATCAATTATATAGCGATCGCCTTTGTCGTAATCTTATGCTTTTTAAGCGGTGCGGTTACCTACGCGGTTTTGGATCTCGTATTTTCGGGCAATAAAGCCGCGTTGCAGCAAAGCTCACGCAAACAAGCCTCCGAAAGCCCTTCCGATTCTCGCGGTAAAAAGCCGCGTTTAAGCGCTGCGGAAAAGGAAGCTCTGATTCAAAAGGAGTTTGATAAGATCGCCGAGCAAAACATAACTACGCCTAAGATGAGCATCGAGCCCGCACGGCAGAATCTCTCAGTACAAAATTCCGCAAACGGCGATTCGCAAAATTCCGTAAATTCTATGGCTTTCGCAAATTCCGCCGCTGCAAATTCAACGAGCGACGGACCTGACGTAAATTTTACCGCAGTAAATTCCGCGCCAGAAAATTCCATAAATTCTACCGCACAAAACCACGTTTCTAGCGGTGCGGACGATCTTTCTAAATCGCCGCGCAAGGCTTTGCCCACAGGTTCTCGCGCAAAGCTAGCGATCATCATCGACGACGTAGGGACCGACGAGCAGGCGCAAAAGCTCATTGCTCTGCCCGTGCGCGTGACGCCGTCCATCTTCCCGCCCGAGTATCAGCGGAAGGACACGCGCTCGCTCGCTCGCGGCTTTGAGCATTACGCGATCCACCTGCCGATGGAGGCGAGCTCCGCTAAAAATAATTCCGCGACGCTGCGAGCTTCGGATAATTATGAGAAGCTAAACGGCGTCATAGCCAAGCTGCGCGCGGACTTTCCGAACGCTAAATTTATAAACAACCACACCGGTTCTAAATTTACCGCCGACGAGCGCGCGATGCAAAACCTGCTGCGCGCGATGAACGAGCATGGATTTTTATTTATCGACTCGCGCACAAGCCCCGCTACCAAGGCTAAAGCGGCGATGAATGGGCTCGGCATGCGATACGTGCATCGCGATGTGTTTTTAGATAATCAAAACAGCGTCGCCGCGGTGCGCAAAAAGCTGCGCGAAGCCGTCGCGCTTGCTAAAAAGCAGGGTTATGCCATCGCTATCGGTCATCCCAAAAGCTCCACTCTGCGCGCGCTTGCAAACAGCGCCGACATCCTAGGCGAGGTCGATTTGGTCTATTTGGACGAAATTTATGAGTACTACGAGTGAGCTCGGTTTTAAAATTCCAAGTTTAAGAAGGCTTGGTACGAGCGAGCCTGTGCAGCTGTATTTTAGGGGCGAGCCGGCGCTACTGCAAAAGCGCCGCATCTCGATCGTGGGCTCGCGCAAAATGAGCGTTTATAGCAAAAATTTGATTCTGCGCCTCGCGCGCGCTTTGAGCGATGCGGACTTTTGCGTCGTAAGCGGCGCGGCGATCGGCTGCGACATAGCCGCGCACGAAGGGGCGTTTCCAAACACGATCGCGGTTTTTGGAAACGGTCTTGATCAAATTTATCCCGCGCAAAACGCCGCTATGATCGGCAAAATTTACGAGCGCAGCCTCGCGCTTAGCGAGTATGAGGACGGCGTGAGCGCGCGCGGATTTCAGTTTTTGCAGCGCAACCGTATCGTCGTGGCGCTGTCCGAAGCGCTCATCGTCGCTCAAGCAGAGCCCCGCAGCGGCTCGCTGCAAAGTGCGCGCCTGGCTCGCGAAATGGGCATACCCGTCTACGTGCTGCCGCACCGCATAGACGAGAGCGCGGGCACGAACGATCTGCTCGCAAAATCTCAGGCGCGGCTGATCGTGGATTTTGGCGATTTTGTCGCGTCTTTAGCTCCGAAGACGCCGCAAAACACTGAGCGCGCGCAGGATGAGGTGATGGAATTTTTAGCGCTAAATTCCGATCTGCAAGCGGCGATCGAACGCTTCGGCGATAAAATTTATGAATACGAGCTTGAGGGCAGGATCGAAATTTTAGGTGCAAAGATCGTGGCAAAGTAGCCGGCGGCGGATGTTTACTCTTCGTGGTTTTATCGGTGCCGCCTGCCGGTACGGCTTGTTTGCACGGCGCGTAGTCTGCGCGGCCAGAGTTTAAATTTAGAAAAAGGCAGCTCGGTAAAATTTTACCTTCCGCAGGTCGCGTTAGGGCTTAAAACAAACCCGCGCGGCCTGTCTGTGTGTCGCTGCTCGCCCCACTTGCGGTAATGATCGGTTTGTGAATGCCTCTCGCGAGCTATAAATTACTTTGTGACGCGGAATTTAAGAGCTAAAATGCGCGAAATTTTCTAAAATAGCGTTTAAATGTTGCCCATTGTGCTAAATTTTTACGGGTAAATTTGGCTACGAATTTCAGCGCGAGTGTGGTAGGCTAAATTTGCCGCAAGGGAAAATTTTGGTCACGGCGGCAAAATTTTACGAATTATAAAGCGTAGGGGCTTGTATCTGCTCCGTCGCGTGAGTGCGGGTTTGCTTTAAAATTTTGATTTTGCGTGGGGTGGGTTGGTTGCACGTCCGGCACCTGCACGGCAGGATTTATGCCCGCCGTGAGTTTGGGTGTCGCTTACGTGCAGCTCACGCGGACTCAGTGAGGATGTACTGAGCCGGGCGCGACGATCGAAATTTTGGAATTTGAAGCTTGTGGCACGCTAAATTTAATAGCTCGCAAGCGGCGCGAGCGAGTGTAATTTATGTCAATTTCGTATAAAATTTCATAAATTCCGCAGCTAAATTCTGCGATAAAATTTAGCTATGAAATTCCGATCGCGGAATTTCAGCGATAGAATTTTGATAGCGAAATTCCGCAAAATTTAATATTAGCAAAGGATAAAATTTGATAGTTGCGATCGATCTTGGGCTTAAACGTATCGGCGTGGCGGCGGCACCGGATGATAAGACGCCGCTTCCGTGCGAGCCGATCCTGCGCAAAAATCGCACCCAAGCCGCGCGCGAGCTAAGCGAACTGCTGCGCGAAAAGGGCGCCAGCGTGCTCGTGCTTGGCGTGCCGCGCGGCGGGGCGAGCGAGGAGGAGATGAGCAGGCGCATACGACACTTCGCCTCGCTACTGGATTTTGACGGCGAGATAAAATTCCAAGACGAGAGCTTTTCGAGCGCCGAGGCGGCGGAGTTTGCGAGCAAAGGCGCTAAAGGCGGCGGCAAGGATCCGCGCTTTGATAGCATCGCCGCGATGATAATTTTGCAGAGGTTTTTGGCGAGCAAGGGCTAGGCGCGTGCGTAGCAACGCAATTTGCGCGCGACGGTAAAAGATAAAACCGCCGCCCGCGTCGTTGCAATATCTGTCGTTCGGCTCTAGCATAAGTCTGCTGCGGCGATTAGACTGAGCGTAAGATCGCCCGCGGTTTTAAATTTGCGGATTGCGAGCAGATTGCGCGAGACGGCGAAGTTTGCAAGATAGGCAATATGGATAAATTTAAATAAAGGAGAGAGCGTGTTTAAGATCACGATGTTAGTAAAAAGGGCGCCGAGCATGACGCAGCAGGAGTTTTTGGCGCACTGGGCGGCGCATTCGCAAAAGGTTTTGGCTAATCAAAAAGAGCTAAATATTATCCGTTACACAAAAACTATTCCTGTCTTTCCCGAGGGGCAGAGCACCAAGCGTGAGACGGCGGCGTTTGGCTACGACGCGATGGGCGAGCTATGGTATGAAAGCGTGCAGGCGTTTGCGGACGCGCGAAACAGCGAGGTAGGGCGAGCGGTGTTAGCGGAGCTGATGGAGGATGAGGTGAGGTTTTGTGATATGAAAAACTCCGTGATGTGGTTCGGCGAGGAGGAGGCCGTGATAGAGTTTGAGCGCTAGGGGGCGCGGCTTGCAACGGATAAATTTTTTAAGTAAAGCTCTTTAAATGGATAGAATTCTGTGTGGCATTCTAGTTTTAAAATGGGTGGAATTTTACAGACTAGGCTTGCGTGGCTGAAATCGCAATCGCAGTCTACATAGATGGAATTTATATGCGCTATACAGATACTGCGTGGCTTAAATTATTTTAAGACTCACATATCTAAGTGGCGCGATCTAAGAATCCTGGGTATTGAGCCAAAACGCCTAAAGACGCATTACGCTTGCGATTTTGGCATAGGCAAGCCGATTTCTAAGATAAAATTTAAAGACTGGCAGCGTAAAATTGTTTAAAATTTTTAAGCAGCAATGCGAAATTTTCAAAAGTTTTCTATGGCACGGCAAGATGCTTACCACGGGCTTCGTATGCAACAAAAATATTTTACGCGTGAAATCCGCTTTAATAAATCGTCATCGTAGGGCTGTAGGTGTTTTAGACCTAAAAGATTAAATGCTTTAGTTATTATAAATACTGCAGGCGCCGTGGACGCCATATAGACGTGCGAGTAAAAAAATGGGGCAGCCAGCCATAAAAACAATCTTGCAATTAAAATTTTAATTTGTCTTTTTGAAATTCAGCTCAAAGCTCCGTTTAAAATTTTATTTAAAATTTTGCTTGGGATTTTGATAGAAATTTTGCAGGAATTTCGCCGTAAATTTCACAGCTATTATCAAAAATTAAAATTTTATCCCTCGCTTTTTGCTATAATTATTTTTAAAATTTAAAAGGAGCAAAAATGAAAATTTTAGCGTCGATTGCCGCACTAATCGTAGCAGCCTACTTGCTCGCGCAGATATTTTTCCCGCAAGGGGTCTCGTTTGTCGGATGCGGCATCGGTAGGGCTAATTCGTGCGAAGACTATGGAGCATATTTGCTTGAGGAGCGCGATTATGAGGCGGCAAAAAAGCCATTTGAAAAAGCTTGTGAAGCAGGGCTAGAAAATAGCTGTGCTATCGCGGGGGATTTATATTACGACGAGCAAAATTTATATAAAACTACAAAAGATAAGGGCAAGTCCGCGCGGTTTTATTCCAAAGCGTGCGAGCTGGGAGCCGCCAAAGCTTGCTACAACACCGCGATAATCTCTTATAAAAATGCCGATAAGAAAAATACATTTGCGTTTTTTGCCAAATCATGCGATTTGGGACTAGGCGAGGGCTGCTTAAATGCTGGGGTTGCTAGCTACGAAGAAAAAGACTATCAGGGCGCTCTTAAATTTTTCCTCAAATCTTGCGATGCTGCTTTGGCGGAGGGATGCCAAAGGGTCGGGCTAGCGTATTCAAAAAAGGAATTTGGCGAGCCGGATCTGGATAAGGCGATGATCTACTACGACAAAGCCTGCAAGCTGGGAGCTGAGTTTAGCTGCAATGTAGTAGCCGCGATGAATAAAATAAATGCAAGCGAGGCTAATGCGACCAAATAGATAGCAGGGCTAGCTAGATGATAATACGGCGAGATCGAAATTAGCGTAGAAATTTTGCGGAGCTTTATGAATTTTATGAAATTTCGTGAAATTTTGTCTTTAAATTTTATTGCTGAGATTCCGCATATTGCGATAATGGCGATGGATAGTGATTTTAAAATTTCAGTATTTCAGAAGTTTAGAATTTAATCTATGCCGTGGATTTTATTGACAGAATTTTGACTTGTCATAGACTTATCCATCGCGATATAGAGATTTAATCCATAATCTTAGTGCATCCCTGAAAGAGAAAAAATTGCGCAAACTAGCGAGTAGCTATGTAATCACAGCTGATATGGCAAAAATATCCGAAGAAGATCGCACGGGATAATTAATTTGCGAAGTAAATAAAATCAATTCACAAGGGAATGGGAATCTATCAATAAACAAGTAAAATTATTCATCGCAAAGCAAGCAAAATCGATCTGTAAATGGGTAGATCAAGCTTAAAACTAACTCGAAGTAGCCTGTAAATAAGCTAAATTGCAAGCAAGATAAATTTTAAGTAGGCATATTGTAGGAAAGTAAAATTTTAGATGAGATAAGTGGGATAAATCGATTTCAAATCATCGTAGAAGTTGGATGACGATCCTAATTTAAAGCCCCATTTTTCCGGGATTTAAGATACCTTTTGGATCGAACGCCCTTTTGATTGCGCGAAATAGCTCCATCTCTACTGCGCTAAAAGCTAGTGGCATAAATTCCGCCTTACTTAGTCCGATGCCGTGCTCGCCGCTGAGCGTACCGCCAAGATCAACTGCAGCTTTGAAAATTTCGGTGATTGCGTCATGTCCGCGTCGCACCTGAGCTTCATCTTTTTTGTCGGCGACCATGACGTTGGTGTGGACATTGCCATCGCCCGTGTGCCCGAAGCAGGGCACGCGCACGCCGTATTTATCGCCGATGCGCGCGATACGGCGCAGTAGCTCGGGCAGCTGCGAGCGCGGGACGGTGATGTCCTCATTTAGCTTAAGCGTGCCGTAGATATTGATCGCCTGCGAGCAGTTGCGTCTCGCAAACCAAATGCCCGCACGCTCCTCTTCGCTTTCTGCGATGCGAAAGTCGCTCGCGCCGTTTTGAACAAAAATTTCTTTTATGAGCGCGAGCTCCTCCAAAAGCATTGCTTCTAAATTGCCGTCTGTTTCACAGATCAAAATCGCGCCCGCGCCCTTCGGCAAGCCTTTGTGAAATTTCTCCTCGACCGCGGCTATGCACAGCGCGTCTAAAAATTCCATCGCCACGGGCGTGATGCCGGCTGCCATCGTCTTATACACGGCATTCATTGCTGCATCTACGCTAGGAAAGACGCCCATCGCGGTCTTTTTAAGCTTTGGCATCGGGATTAGTTTGAGCGTGATTTCGGTGATGACGGCAAGCGCGCCTTCGCTTGCGATTAAAATTCCTACCACGTTGAAGCCTGCGACATCTTTGATAGTGCGTTTGCCCGCTCGGATCACCTCTCCATTAGGTAGTACCGCACGCAGTGCCATTACGTAGTCTTTGGTGATGCCGTATTTTGCGGCGCGCATACCGCCGGAGTTTTCGGCGACATTGCCTCCTAGCGTGGAATAATCCTGGCTTGCGGGATCGGGCGGATAAAAAAGCCCGCGCGCTGCGGCTGCTTTTTGCAGATCGATATTTATGCAGCCGGGTTGGACTACGGCGAGTAGATTTTGCATGTCGATTTCTAGAATTTTATTCATATGTTTTTCAAATGCCAAAATCACTCCGCCGTTTGCGGCTAAAGATCCACCCGTAAAACCGCTACCTGCGCCTCTTGGAACTATGGGGATTAAATTTTCGTTGCAGAATTTTAAAATTTGACTGACATCGTCCTCACTTCGCGGGAAAAGCACGCCGTCCGGCAGACAGCGCCTTTTCGTCGCGTCGTAGCAGTATGCCGTGCGATGAGCCTCGTCAAAATAAGCGTTATCCGCGCCTAATAGATTTGTAAAAAACGCTCGCGCGGCGCTATTCATCGCCGTCTAAGCCCAGCAAATAGCGGTAGTGTTTGTCGTAATCGCTGATCGGGCCATTAGTAAAATCCCAAATGACGGTCTTTATCTCGCCCACGCGCGAGTAAAATGGCAGCTGATAATAAGCTACGCTGCCGCTAGCAAACGTACGCAAAGGCTTGAAGCTGCCGCAGTCGGCAAATACGCCTTGTTTATCCATCGCGATAAAAATCAGTCCGGCGCTGTTTTGCGCGCAAATTTTACGAAAATCGTCACGGCTGGGATTTGGCTTGTGGTTGTAGCTAAGATAGGCGCCGCCAAGATCTGGGTGGATAAAATTTATATTCGGAAAAGCCTTGATGACCTGCTCGTAAATTTCAGCGTTAGGCGCGACGATTATGGCGCGGTCATAGAGGAAATTTAAGATCACTTTATCGCCGCTTGAGGGTAAAATTTTAGGTAGCGGCAGCGCCTCTTGAGCTAACATATCAAAAACCTCAAATCGCACCTTCGCCTTGCCTGCGCTTTTTTGCGTCACGACTGCGCGCGCGATGATGGAGCTTGCGCCGCTACCGAAATTATGCATCACTACTCCACTGCTGCCTACGGCAATTGTAGGGCTATCTGTGATCTCGCCCGAACCATCCTTTACACTAAGTAGGGCGGTTTCGTATCGCGGCATGTTAAATTCCGCCCCTATCGCCGCACTTAAAAATAGACCTAAAATAAGTAAAGCTTTTTTCAAAATTCTGCTCCTGAATAAAATTTCGGCTAATTATACATAAAACTTTGAAATTAGCGATAAAATTCCGCGGTATTTACGAAATATAAGCGTTTTTTCGTTACAATCCCGCCTTAAAATAATATTTCAAAGCGGTTTTATATGACTAGAATTTTTATATTGCTTTTTCTGTGGATAGGCGTAGTTTTTGCGAACAACCCCAGCGTAGAGAAGTTTGCCTGGCCCGATGGCGTGAGTCTGCTGCAATTTATGGAAACCGCGGGCATTCCCGCGTCTGTATATTATGACCTGGATAAAGAGGATCAGGAGCTTGCCGCCGAGGTACGAGCTGGCGTGGAGTGTCAAATTTTGCGTGATCCAGCAGGCCGTGTCTCCCAGCTGCTAATCCCCGTCAGCGAGGAGCTTCAGATCCACATATACCGCGATAAATTCGGCACTTTTAGATTCGTTTATACTCCGATAGTTTATGAGGAAAACAGCTACTCTTTAGGAATTCAGATCGAAAGCTCGCCCTATCAAGATATCATCAAAGCTACGGGCAATGCAGCTTTAGCGAATGAGTTTATGCTTGTTTTTAAAAACGAGGTAAATTTTAAAAAGCTGCAAAAGGGCGATCGGCTCGTGATCCTATACGAGCAAAAAACGCGCCTTGGCAAGCCTTTTGGCGGAGTAAATATCACCGCAGGAATGATCGAGGAAAATAAAAAGCCCAAATCGCTATATTTTTTCGACGATAAATACTACGACCGAAGCGGTAAAAAGGTCGAATCTTTTCTACTAATCACGCCGCTTGTTTATACTAGAATTTCATCGTATTTTACCCCTAAAAGATTTCATCCGATTTTAAAGCGATATCGCGCGCACTTAGGCGTAGATTATGCAGCCCCCAAAGGCACTAGAGTAAATGCCGCAGGGGCGGGCAAGATTAGCTTTGTAGGGCGTAAAAACGGCTACGGCAACACCGTAGAGATCAACCACGGCGGCGGTATCAGTACGCTTTATGCGCATCTTAGCGGCTTTGCTAGCGGCACAAAAGCAGGCGTTAGTGTCAAGCAAGGTCAGTTAATCGCCTACGTAGGCTCGACCGGGCTTAGTTCGGGACCGCATCTGCACTTCGGACTTTATAAAAATAAGCAGGCTATAGATCCGCTTAAGGTAGTCAAGATTGAAAAAACTAACGTCATAAGCGCCGAAGAACTTAAATTTAAAGCTCTCGTCAAAGATATGGACGCCAGAATGGCTGCGGCTAAAGACGGCTCGAAAAACCCTGCTAAATTTGAAAACTACGAGTCACTTATCACGATAAATTAAGGCTGAAAATGGAAAATAAAGAGCAGCTGGACGACGTCGAGGAAGCTAAGGCGCTTCTTGATGCGCATCTAGGCGATACGCTTGAGCATGAGCTGAGTGCTGCCGATCTTACGGAGCATTTAAAAACTCTAAAGAAGCACGACGAAGAAAAATACGTAGAATTCTTAAAAAAGCTAGATCCTGAGGATCTTGCCGATGCTGCGCTTGAGATGCCAGAGCATATGCTCGAAGACGTCATCGAAACTCTGCCTCACGAAAAGATCGTAAAAGCGATTGAGGAGCTCGAAAGCGACGATCAGGCGGAGCTTTTGCAAAACATCGGCGAAATCGACGAGGACAAGGCCGAGCAGATTTTTTATGGGCTTGACGAGGACGATCGCCACGATATTCTTACTATCTCCAAATATAGCGAAGATGAGGCAGGCGCGTATATGCAAACCGAGGTTTTTAGTGCCAGGCAGGATCAGACCCTGGGGCAGGCGGTCGAGATGCTGCGCGTTATGCGCGAAAAGGATGAGATCGAAAACGTCTTTCAGCTCTTTGTGCTCGATAAAAAGGGGCATCTGCTTACGAGCTTTTCGACGTCCGATCTGATTTTATACGATTTTTCGCTCACGCTGGAAGAAATTTCACAAAAATTCGGCGCCGAAAACAAAATCCACTTCGCTACCGATACCGACAAGATCGATGACGTGATCAAGGATTTTGAGGAGTTCGACCTTAACGTCATCCCTGTTGTCGATGCTAACGGCATACTCATAGGGCGTATCACCGCCGACGATATCCACGATCTCATCCAAGAGCGCGCCACCGAGCAAATTTACAACCTCGCGGGCGTCGATGACGAAGCCGAAGATGATGAGACGACGATCTTTAAGGCGGGTCGCGCGCGCGCCTTGTGGCTGGCGGTAAATTTATGCACGGCGATCGTAAGCTCCACGATCATCGGTCTTTTTGATGCCACTATCGAAAAGCTGGTCGCGCTCGCCGTGCTTATGCCAATAGTCGCCTCCATGGGCGGCAACACCGGCACGCAGGCGCTTACGGTAACCGTGCGCCGCCTAGCCTTGGGCGAGATAGCGTTTAAAGACAAAAAACAGGTTCTCTTTCGCGAGATCACGATCGCTTTCATAAATGGCCTCATTTTTGCTACGCTGATGGGGTTTGTGGCGTATTTTTGGTTCGGCATTAAGCTTTTGGGGCTGGTGATTGCGATGTCGATGGTGCTAAATTTAACGCTCGCGGGGCTTTTTGGCGCCGTCATTCCGATCACGCTTAAAAAATTAAATATCGATCCCGCCGTCGGCAGCTCCGTGCTGCTTACCACGGTAACGGACATCGTAGGATTTTTTAGCTTTTTAGGACTTGCGACATGGATACTACTATAAAAAATTTTAAAATTTCCGAGCTTAAAAGCTCGAATTTCGTTAAACCCTTTCGCTTAAATTTTGAAATGGACGGCGTGGCGCGCGCGTGGGACTGCGTCAAGGTGCATGATAGCGTCTCAATTTTGCTTTATCATACGCAGCGCGACGCGCTTTTGCTCGTCAAGCAGTTTCGCCCCAGCGTGTGGTTTTATCAAGAGGAGGGCTTAATCAACTCGCCTGAGAAGGGCTACACCTATGAGCTTTGCGCTGGCATTTTGGACAAGGGTATCAGCGAGGAGCAAACGGCGATCGAAGAGGTGCTCGAAGAGACGGGATACGCCGTGAAGGATCTGAAATTTATCACGAGCTACTACAGCGCCCTGGGCTTTGCGGCGAACCGTCAAATTTTATACTTCGTGTGCATCGACGAATCGATGAAGCTAGGTCGCGGCGGCGGCGTGGACGGCGAGAAGATCGAGCTTTTCTACCTGCCTGCGGCCAAGGCGCGAGAGTTTATGTTTGACGAAAAGATCGTGCGCGCGCCGGGGCTGATCCTAGCATTTCAGTGGTTTTTGAGCGAGTTTAAAGTTTAGCGGCGAGGTGGAATTTCGCGTGCTGCTGCGCGTTTTTATGTCTCGGCTTTAAATTTAAAGGACGGCGATGAGGGTTTTATTTAGGCTATGCGTTATCGCGGCATGCCTTTATGCGGCGATCTCGGCGGTACTTTATATCTTTCAGGAGCGGCTGATATTTTTGGGCGAGCCGTTAGATAAAAACTTCAAATTTAGCTTTGAAAATTCCGAATTCATTGGATTTGTGAATGCGCCAGAGAACGGCGCGCATTTAGATATGCAGGCGTCCGCTACGCAAAATAGTGTGGCGACAAACGGCACTGCTGCGATAAAATTTCAAGAGATCAATATCCCGTTTGAGGGCGGGGCGATAAACGGGCTGAAATTTAGCACGACAGAGCCTAAAGGCGCGATTTTGTTCTTTCACGGCAACTTCGGCGACGTGAGCGGCTGGGGCGCATACGGCGCGGATTTTGCGGCTTTGGGATACGATTTTTATATTTTCGATTATCCGGGCTACGGCAAATCGGACGGCAAAATTTCATCGCAGCAGCAGCTTTTAGCGAGCGCCGATGCGATGAGCCGCTACGTTTTAGAGCAGCATTCGCCAAGTAAGCTCGCGATGATCGGCTACTCGATCGGAAGCGGCATCGCGGCGCAGCAGGCTGCGAAGTGGGATGCGACGCGGCTGATTTTGCTCGCGCCATATTTTAGCTTCGAGCGGCTCGCGCACGAAAAGATCCCCTTTGTGCCTAAATTTTTGATCCGATATAAGATTCCGACCGCGGAATTTTTGCACGCGGCAAGCGGCACTCAGATCACGCTCATCCACGGAGCCGCCGACGAGCTGATACCGGTGCAGCACTGCCGCGATCTTGCGGGATCTCTTAAGGCGGGCGATCTATTTTACGAAATAGCCGCCGCGCCGCACAACGGACTGCTGGCAATGCCCGAGATTTGGGAAATTTTAAAAGAAAGGCTGCGCTAATTTAACGGCGGCTCGGCGTAAAATTCCACGCAGAATTCGACTGCTAAATTTTAAAATTTTACGCAAAATTCCGCGCGGGCTAGGTCGTCGTAAAATTTCATAAAATTTTATAGCGGCAAAACACGGCGCCAAAACAAGGGCGCAATTTCAAATCAAAATTTACGCGCCGTTAGCTGCAAATATAGAGCCCGTCTTGTTGGCGCTAAATTATTTCTAGTGCGCACGTGCCGTAAATTTAAAGCTAAAATTTGCGCCAGACTGCGACGCCGTATTTTATCCGCGTAGAATTCTGCCGCGTAGAATTTTATCTAGCGAAATTCTGTCTCGCAAAATTCTATCTCGTAGAATTTTAATTCACCGCGCTCAAATTTTATCCGCCGCTCTGAAATTTATCTCACCGCGCCTAAATTTCTCCCGCCCGTCGCGCTTTACCCAAATTTATATTTAGTTGTTGTAAAATGCGTTTTTAAAAGGATTTTAGCGGTTTGTGATATGAGTATTTTAGAGTTTACGGAGTGCGTAGGCATCGCTTCGGCGGCGCTTAGCGGGTTTTTATTCGGCGTAAAGAAGGGCTGCGATTGGCTTGGGATCTTTATCGCGGCGTTTTTGACGGCGCTTGGCGGCGGGATTATGCGCGACACCTTGGTAAGCCGCGAAATCTACTCGTTCACGCACTACGCGCCCGTAACCATCGTACTCGCGGTAAGCGCCGTAGCCATTTTTGCCAAGCTTTACGAAAACCGCGATTTAGAGGGTAAATTTTTATTTATTCTAACCGATGCGATCGACGTCATAAGCTTTTCGATCGTGGGAGCGATGGTCGCGCTAAGCTACAATCACAACGTTTTTGGCGTGGTGCTAATCGCGTTTTGCAATGGCGTGGGCGGCGGCATTTTGCGCGACGTACTGCTGAATGAAGTGCCGTGGTTTTTGCATACGGGGCTTTATGGCACGATAAGTATGGGCGTGGGCTTGATATATTTCGTGCTTGATGGATTGGGGCTTAGCGGCGTAGTTTCGGTGCTTATTTTGCTGGTTTTAGGGGTTGCGTTTCGCATGGTGGCTTATTACAAATCTTGGCATCTGCCTAAAGTGGAGTACAAACAATGAACTATTTGATGGATAATTTCGCGCGCGTAAACGTAGCGCTGGTAAGAGGCGAGGGCTCGATAGTCTATGACGAAGCGGGCAAGGACTACGTGGATTTCGGCGCGGGTATCGGCGTAAACTGCCTGGGGCACGCAAATGAGATCGTGCTGGAAGCGATCGGCACGCAAGCCGCGCAGATCATCCACGGCTCAAATATCTATAGAATTCTGCCCCAAGAAGCCCTGGCTCAAAAGATTAGCGAGCTTTTAGGATACCGCACATACGCGGTGTTTTGCAACTCGGGCGCGGAGGCTAACGAAGCTGCGATCAAAATGGCGCGCAAATACGGCACCGTAAACTTCCCTAATAAAAAATTTGAAATTCTAACTTTGCGAAATTCTTTCCACGGCCGCACGCTGGCGACTTTGCAAGCTACGGGGCAGGAGAAATTTCATCCCGAAATTTTTGCGCCATATATGCCCGGGTTTAAATTTTTCGACGATATCGACGATATCATCGCGCATATCGATGAAAACAGCGTCGCCGTGATGATCGAGCTCGTTCAGGGCGAGGGCGGTATCAAGCCTCTGGATAGGGCGAGCGTGCAAAGACTGGCGGCGGTTTTGAAAGAGAAAAAGCTGCTTTTGATCACCGACGAGGTGCAGTGCGGCGTATATCGCACGGGCGAGTTTGCGACGTCGCAAATTTACGGCATCCGTCCCGACATCATCACCTTTGCTAAAGGTCTTGCGGGCGGCGTGCCGATCGGCGCGTGCGTGGCGCAGCAAAATATTTTCGCTCCGGGCGAGCACGGCAGCACCTTCGGCGGTAACTTTTTGGCGACCTCTACGGCGCTTGCGGTGCTTTCGCAGCTTCAGTTTTTAAAAGCGAGCGGCAAGCTTGATAAGACTATAAAAAGATTTATCAAAAAACTAGACGCCATCGCCGCAGACTATCCTAGCCTGATCGAAAAGCGCGTGGGGCTCGGTCTGATGCAAGGCCTCGTGCTGCGCGATAAAAAAAATCTGCGCGAGATCTTTAACAAAGCCCTGCAAAACGGACTTTTGATCCTAAAATCCGGCAAGCGCACCCTTAGATTTTTGCCTGCGCTAAATATCAAAAAACCGGAGATCAAAGAGGGCTTTGCGCGTCTACGTAAGAGCTTGGATGAGATAGTGCGGGCGTGAAATTTAGCGATTTTTTCGAGGGCTGGCTAAACGAGAGCTACTACGCAAATACCGCTAAAATCGGCAAGAGCGGCGATTTTTACACTGCCGTAAGCGTAGGGAGCTTTTTTGGGATCTGCATCGCGCGCGAAATTTTACGCCTAAGCGCGGATTTTTGCGCGACGCAAGAGTTAAGCTTAGACGCCGCGGCGAACCCAGATAGGTCGCGGCAAAACCTTGCGGCGAGCGAGCTAAATTTAAATGCCGCGCCTGCAAAAAAGCAGTACGATAGCGCCAAAATCGCTATCGTAGAAATCGGCTCGCACGACGGGCGGCTGCTTTGCGACATAGCGCAAGCTATCTTTACGCTGGGCGGTGCGGCGGCGCTTGATAAATTTAGCTTTGCGATTATCGAGCCGCACGAGCGCCTGCGCGAGCTACAGCGGGCGAGCTTTACAGAGAGCTTCGGTGACGAAATCGCGCTAAAGCATTTCACAAGCGCGCGCGAGGCGAAATTTAAAGATGCGATCTTTGTGGCAAATGAGCTTTTCGACGCCTTTAAATGCGAGGCGGTGGACGGCGAAAATATGCTTTTTATCGAAAGCGGTGCGGCAGAATTTGCCCCCATAAAAGAACGTGAAATTTTGACCCTCGCGCGCAGATTCGGCATCTCGCGCGGCGAAATCCCGGTCAGATACTTTCGCTTTGCGCGCGAAATTTGCGCTAGCGCGCAGCGGTTTTATTTCATAGCTTTCGATTACGGACAGATGGGCGCTAGCGGCGATTTTAGCCTACGGATCTACCGAAACCACGAGGTTTTCAGCTTCTTTGAGGTGCAAAGCTTAAGCGATTTTTACGGCAAGAGCGATATTACCTACGACGTAAATTTTGAAATTTTGCGTGCTGCGTTTGAGGACGCGGGCGCCGTGACGGCGGATTTTAAAAGACAGATCGCTGCTCTCATAGACTTCGGCGCGGTCCAGCTTTTAGAGCTTTTTATGCAAAAAAGCGGCGAGAAGGGCTACCTAAACGCGCTTTTGCAGTTCAATCACCTGCGCGCGGAGTTTGGCGAGAAGTTTAAGATGATAAAATTTAAAAAGGGGCTTTGATGAAAGCTTTTATCGATTGCGACTGCGAAATTTTGCAAAAGACGCTGGAGCTATTTTTGAAAGACCATGCCACAAGTGCGCAGGATTGCGACTTTGTGATAAGCGATGAGCAGCAAAGCTCGGCAAAACCGCTATTTTTGATCGGCGAGGGCGGAGATCTGACGCTACCGTTTTCAAAGAGTGCCTTGCTATCGAAGCTAGAGGATTTTCAAGGCGAGCTAAAGCGGGATTTTAGTGAATATGACACGGCGGAGGCCGAAATTTGCGCGCTATTTGATGAGTTTAAGGCAAGAATCATCGAAATTTTAAGAAGGCAAAATGGCTAAATTTTCCAAATCCGCCGGCACGCTCTTTACGCAAATTTCAAGCGGCATCTATAAGGGCAAAAAGCTCGCTCTGCCCGCACTTTCGAGCACGCGCAGCACGAAAAGCATCGTAAAAGGCTCGTTTTTCGATACGTGGCGAGCGCAGTTGCGCGGCGCGGCGTTTATCGAGTGTTTCGGCGGCAGCGGTGCGATGGCGCTTGAAGCGCTAAGCAACGGCGCAAAAAACGTTTATGCAATTGAAAAGGATGTCGCCGCGCATAAAATAATGCGGAAAAATTTCGAGCTTTTCGGACTCGGCGCAAACGCGATTTTGGGCGATTGCTTCGAGCGACTACCTGGAATTTTGCAAGAGTTGCAAGCGGATATGAACGGACGCTCGGGCGCAAATTCTCTAAATTTAAGCGGCAAAAATTTTAAAAACCGTGTTAACGAGGACGCCTGCTGCGTAAATTTAAGCAGCGAAAAAGAGGGCTGTCGCAAAAGCTTTAATAGCGTAGAGCGGGGCGAGGACGGATACCGCGCCGCGCAAAGCGTAGAAGCGCAAAGCGGCGTAAAAAATTTAGCTAAATGCGGTACGCGAAGCAGTGTGCTTGACAGCGCGCAAAATAGTGCACAGAGCGACACAAATGCTGATTGCGCAGGCATGGATAGCTTTGGCGGTTGTGTCCAGATTGTCGATTATGCGGGCGCTTCTAGCATAAAATACCGCGTGAATTCGCTAGCTACGGACGCCGCGAGCTTTAGTGAGAAGTTTGACGCTAGCTCCGCTTCGCAATACGACGCTAGCGACGCCGAGACCGTTAATTGCAACTTAAATTTAAGCTCAAAATGCGGCGAGAGCTCTAATTTTGACGCAAATCGCGGTACGGGCTTAGGCGCGGGCTGCGAAGAGAAAAAAAGCTTAAATTTAGGCGAAAATTTTGATTCTAGCTGCAGAAAAAGTTTACATTCAAACGTAAATTTTGTCTATGATTTAAGAAAAAATTCTATTGAGAATTCTGACGGCAAATTTAGCCCCAAGTACGAAGAAAATTCACGCCCAAACATAAATTTAACCTGCGGTTCAGGAAAAAATTTCGCCGCCAACTCCCGTGAAAATTTAGCCTGCAGTTTAGGCGAAAGTGCTACCGCAAACGATTTAGGCGAATACTCTGCCGTAAATTTTAGCGAAAGCCATACCGTGAATTCCGGCGAAAATTCCGTATCCGATCCCGTGCGCAGAGTGTTTGTCTATCTGGATCCGCCGTTTGCGATCAGGCAGGGTTTTGGCGAGATTTACGAGCGGGTGTTGGCGCTGATAGCGCGCCTGGGCTCCGCGCGGTGCGAGCTGCTAATCGCGATCGAGCATATGAGCGAGCTTGAGCTGCCGCCTAAAATCGGCGATTTCGCGCTGCTTAAATCGCGTAAATTCGGCGCTACGACGATGAGCTACTACGCAAAATGAAAAGCTTAAAGCAAATTTTAGATTACTACGCCGATTTGAAAAATTGCGACGCGGATCTTTTCGGCGCGCCCGATCCGCTGCAGGTCGCAAAGGGATATCGAAACGACGTCGCGGCGCTTATCTGCGCGCTGTTTGCTTACGGGAGCGCAGCTCAAATTTTAAAATTCCTCCACTCGCTTGATTTTTCGCTTTTAGACGGGGGCGATGAGCGCATTGGCACGGAGCTTGCGGGCAAAAAATATAGATTTCAAAGCCCACGCGACGTCGCTGAAATTTTTATAACTTTAAAGCGGCTTAAAAACAGCCTTAGCATCGAGGAGAGCGTGCTTTGCGGCATGCAAAAAAGCGGACGGATCGAGGATGGGATAAATTTTTTAATCGGCGAGATTTACAGATTAAATCCCTACCGCAGCCCGGGGTATGAGTTTTTTTTCGGGCGCAGCTTCGCGCAAAAGCCCACGTCGCCGTACAAGCGCTACAATCTTTTCCTGCGCTGGGCGGTGCGCGACAGCGACATCGATCTGGGGCTGTACAAAAAGATCGAAAAATCGCGCCTCCTCATCCCGCTCGATACCCATACGCACAAAGTTTCACTTAAGCTTGGACTGATCGATCGCAAGAGTTACGATTTCGAGGCGGTTTTACAGCTTACGCAAAGCTTAAGGCGCTTCGATCCGAGCGACCCCATCAAATACGACTTCGCGCTGTATCGCCTCGGACAGAGCGGCGAGATAGATAAAATTTTGCCCGAACTAAGCGCGAGTTTAGATAAAACTGCGGAATAATTGGCGAAATTTTATCTGGTACGCGTGATAAAATTTTATGAAGCTTTAGCGTGATTGCGCGGCGGAATTTTGCTATGGCGCATCGAAATTTCATAAAATTTTAGCAAGAGATCGCTTCATAAAATTCTGCAAATTTCACGGATAGCTGCACGAAATTTATAGGGCTGTCTTGTAGAATTTGGGTAAAATTCCGCTGCTTTACATTGCTAAAATTTCATGAAATTTTGCAGTTCACGCACGACGCGATAAATTGCATGGAGCTAAAACGGCAATCGCGCGATAAATTTCATAAAATTTAAGCAGAGAGGCGCGGCAAAATCCGATATAATTCCGCGAAATTTTATAGGATTTCACGAAATTCTAGCAGGCGCTCGTATGCACTTTGCGGCGCATGAGCAGTTTTACGATCGTAATTGCGCGGAATTCTAGCAGGCGTTCATAGCGCGTGCCTGTGTGATTTGAAAAAAAGGACAAAAATGGAGCTTGAACTTTGGCAGTTTGCGGTGCTTTTTGCGGCGGCGTTTTTCGGCGGATTTATCGACTCTATCGCGGGCGGCGGCGGACTGATCTCGCTGCCTGCACTGCTTGCCGTGGGCATCCCGCCGCATGTAGCGATCGCTACAAATAGATTTCAAGGTAGCTTCGGAAGCTTTACCGCCGCTTTAAATTTCATCCGTAAGGGTTACGTCGATGCGGCGGAGATCTTGCGCGGCGTGATTTTTACGTTCATAGGCGGACTCGTCGGCGCCTATGTCCTACTCCTAATCGATGCGAAATTCCTAAATTACCTCATTCCGATCCTGCTGCTGGCGCTTTTCTTTTATATGATTTTTTCGCCAAACCTTGGCGAAGCGCCCGCAAGACCTAAGATGTCAAAAAATAGCTTTTACGCGATTTTCGGGCTTGTTTTGGGCTTTTACGACGGGTTTTTCGGCCCCGGTACGGGCTCGTTTTGGACGTTTGCGCTCGTGGGAATTTTAGGGCTTTATATGAAAAAGGCGGTCGCGCACACGAAGGTTTTAAATTTCACCTCAAACATCGTCTCTTTGGGCGTTTTTATCATCGGTGGGCAAATTTTATGGCTCGTCGGAGCGGTGATGGCGGTCGGACAGATCGCGGGCAGCTTCGCGGGCTCAAGCCTAGTGATGCGATGTGACGTAAAATTCGTGCGCAAGATGCTTCTGTTCGTCGTTGCCGCCACGATTTTAAAGCTACTTTACGGACTGATCGCAAGTTAATTACAAACTGATTGAGGGTTAATCGCAGACTAATAAAGTCAAAATCATAGAATTTTATACAGGATTTCGTATAAAATTTCATGTAAAATTTTATGAGCTCTCGTTGATACGCTACGACAGCGTCGACCTTACCGTAGCATTACACAGATTGCACTGCGACGGAGCCGCTTTGCTACCGCGACAGCGCCGATCTTGCCGCCTCGATGGTGCTTAGTTTACTGCTGCGGCGTCGATTTTGCCGCAGTGCTGCGCCGAACTTACTGCGACACTGCCAATTTACTACTGCAGCGTCGATTATATCGTAGCTTCGCGCTGATCTTGTCGCGACTACGCTAATTTTCCGCTGCTGCGATGTTGATTCTATTGCCGTTGTGTCGGAGGTCTCACTTGTCGTGAGGTCTTGATTTTATTATTTTGGTAGCGCCAATTTTACTCCGCTACATCGACAACTTCGTTGCCACGCTTGCTACTGCGAGGATTTTAATTGCGTTGCGCGGTGTCGCACTGATTTTTATGACGGCGTTGTTCTTTCTGCTGCGATGGTAGCAATTTCGGCGCTGCGGTGTTGCTTTTACCGCCCCGTCGCCCGTATCACTACCATGGGCGGTTTGATTTTGCCGGTCGAGACATTGATGATCTTGCTACCGCAAGGAATTTAATTTACTGCTGTAACGACTCCAGTGAAATTTCGCCCATTCGCGCCAGTTAAATTCCACCGCACCACCCGTATATCTATTTCGTCGTATCGCCATGCATTCATGCGGTCTGCCCGCCGCCGATAGAGTCGTCGTATTGCCGAGTGCACAATGCTATCGTACCCGTGCTATGAAATTTTATATGTTTATGCCCACAAAATTTAAAATACCGCTCCATAGATCATTTCGCCGTGCCGCCCGTACGTACTACCAAATTCACTCGTAGCGATTAAATTTAGCCGCACTTTCATGCGCTATTTTCTGCGCCCGTCAGCTATTTTAAATTTTGCCGTTTCGCCGCCACGGCTCGCTATTTTTCGCTAGCCGCCCCTGCCATATTGCTCTCTATATTTGCACGATAATAACTGCACCGCTGTGCTTATACTAACAAAATTTAGCAACCTCTCGCGTAAATTAAATTTCATCGTACCAGCCGCATCCACGCCCGCCCGCTCGCGAAATTCTGCCGCCTAAAGTAATGCTAAAATATTTTGCGATAAAATGGGCGAAATTTTTCACAAAGGATTTACTATGCAGATCATTTCAACTCCCGATGCGGCGCAGGCCATCGGGCCGTACTCTCAGGCGATCAAGGCTGGCGGGCTTATCTTTACCTCGGGGCAGATCGCGCTTAAGCCTGACGGCGAGTTCGTCGCGGGCGGCGTGGAGGCGCAGAGCAGGCAGGTTTTGCAAAACCTCGCCGCGATCCTGAAAGAGGCGGGCGCGACGCTGCAGGATGCCGTCAAAACGACGATTTTTCTGGCCGATATGGGCGATTTTGCCGCGGTGAACGAGATATACGCAGCGGCGTTCGGCGAGCACAAGCCCGCTCGCAGCACGGTGCAGGTCGCCATGCTCCCCAAAGGCGCGCTTGTGGAGATCGAAGTAATAGCGCTGGCTAGGGCTTAGCGCTAAATTTAGATCGCTAGAACTCTGCCGGTTCGCGTTTGCGGTCAAAATTTTATGCGCGGGCTGCTCGAAATTTAAACGGCTCGCTCGGGTTTTTTAGCGTTTCGCTCAGGTTTTAAATCGTGCGCGCGTTTGCCGCGTGCTTTTAAATTTAGATTTT
Organism: uncultured Campylobacter sp.; assembly: GCA_900539505.1. GTDB lineage: Bacteria > Campylobacterota > Campylobacteria > Campylobacterales > Campylobacteraceae > Campylobacter_B. The sequence goes on from UQCL01000022.1 coordinate 23,211, forward strand.
CAAAGCCGCGCCAAATGCCCGCGGGTTTATGTAAACAGCGCGTCTGGTGTGCTAAGGCGTTAAAATTTCTCGCTCAAAATGGGATCAAAATGATAGAAAAGCTTATTCAAAAATCTAAAAATATCACGGCTGCGGGGCGCAGCGATATAAAGCCCGCGTGGATCGCGCAGGCGCAGCGGAGGCTCGGTTTTGCGCTACCTGCGAGCTACAAGCAGATACTGCTAAGATATGCTAGCGTGAGCGCGGCGGGAACGGAGCTAAAAACGATCGCGCCGCCCGAGTTTGCAGAGGATGCCGACGCCGACATCTGCTACACGTATGAGATAAATCTGAAAAACGGGCTATTCGCCGCGGACGAGCTCGTGTTTTTGCAGCTCGAGGACGAGGAGTATTATTTTAAAATTTCGCCCGCAAGCGCCATAGCGGACGGCTCGCCGAATACGGCGCGCGGCAAGACGGCGGGGAGTACGAGCGGCAAAGCCATGGGCGCGACGGCGCGTGATACGGTCGTCGCGACGGTAGCCGACGGTGCGGAAAATAGGGCATCTGGCGACGAAGCGCGCGCGGAGAGATTGCCGGATGCGGCGCGCGATATAAATGCCGAAGCGGCAGATGAAACGACGTGTAAAACGGCGGGCGCGACAATGAACGAGGCGGCAAGCGGAGCGACGAAAGAGATAGCAAGCGAGGCGGCAGACGATGCGCCGTGCGAATACAAGGTCTATGTGCGCGACTACGCGGAGGGCGAAGATAGGTTTTTTGCGGACGATTTTTACGGGTTTTTGGAAAAATTTTAAGACGAAATTTAAGGCAAAATCAGGAGAGGCGAAATGGGACTGTTTGGCATTTTTAAAAAGCAAAAATTTGGCATCGACGTGCGTGCGGACGGCATTTTCATCGACGGCGTAAACTGCGAGTTTGATCTAGCTAAGTTTAACGAAGCCTTGGGCCAGCCGCGCGTGATCGATGACGGGGAGGGCAAAAGCCGCTATTTTTGGGATGAGGCGGGGATTTTCGCCTTCGTGCGCGCAGGAGAGCTCGCAGAACCGAGGCTTTCCGAGATAGTTTTGATGCTTGAGGTTGCAAAGGGCGTGCAGCACGAGGTTCCGCGCAAGCTCTACGGCGGCGCGTTCACGATAGATGGTATACCGCCGCTTGAGGCCGTGCCAGAGCAGGAGCTGCGCAGCGCATATATATTTTTGGAGCTTAGCCTAGGCAAATTTGAAGTCTCGCTAGCTCTCGCGCAGGCCGTACAGGAGTGCATAGGCGCGATGGACTTCGCCGAGCGCTTCGCTAAGCGCGACACCGACGAGATCGCAGACATCGTGCGAGCTGCGAAAATGCCGATAGGGCGGGTCTGCATCAATCAAAAAGAGAAAAAGCTAAAGCGCAAGCCGAGCGATAAATTTAAGCTTCCGCGCGCGGCCGGCGAGACGCTAGCGTTTAAAAATTTTAATTTCAAAATCGCCGTGATGAACGAGCTGATGTATGAAAAAGCCCTGCTACAGCCTAAATTTGACGTGTTTGAGTACTGCGAGGAGCGCGGCATCGATCCGTACGCGGACTTCGGCGCGCTGCCGCAAGCCAAAAAGTGGTTCAAGGACTATCCGGTCCCTGCGGATTTGGCGGAGCGGGTGAGCGAGCTCTATCTTGACGGCGGAAACGAAATTTATCTGCAAATCGCGCCTGATTGGGACGGCGAGGACGAGCTTTTCGACATTAAAAACATTGACGCCGCCGAGCTTGCGCAATTCAAAAATCTTAAAAAAATTGAAACGACCGGCATCGGCATATCTAAAAAGGCGCGAAAAGCCTGCGCAGATGCGGGGATTACGGTAGTTGATTGAGCGCGTGAAAATGGACTTTGAGCCTTACGGAGCGCGGTTTTAAAAAGCTGAAATAGGCTTTTGAGCTGCGGTGCGCGCTCTTAAAGGTTGCAATTGTTGCCGCGCCGCGCAAAATTCCGCGCAAAATTCTACTTATATCGAGCGCTATAAAGCTTTGAAGGGCGCTTGGCGAAGCATCTGACATGTCTAATTTGGCGCGCATTACAAGCTTTAAGGAAGCTCGTTTGTAGCGTAAGAGCTGCGTCGCTGAATGCGCGAGATGAGTGTGTTGCGCGAGTAAAAATAGTTCGCTTTTTAATTTTGGAAAAAATCGCTGCGTAGCAAAAGGGTTAAATTTACCGATTTTAAATTTTAAATTTACAAAGAGCGGCGCGCGCGGCTTTTAATGTGCGATTAAATTTAGACTCCATATAGATTAAATTCTAGGCGCGATTAAATTTGCGTTTTTAATTCCGTTTGTAGCTGCATCATGTCATAAAATAGGGCAAGAGAACAGATCGCATTTGCGTGCGTGCGGCGCGGATTAAATTAAAATTTCAGTTTTGAAATTTAGCCTGAATTTACGGCTCGCACTTAAGAAGTGGTTTTTGCGCGCTGATACCAAAAGCCTAAAAGATGTTTTAAATGCTCAAGTCGAGAAAGTATTTTGCAGGCTGGCTCGCAAGAAAGTGTTTTTTATAAGCTGATTGATGGGCTAGAAAGTGCCTTGAAAGCTAGCGTTAGCGGGTTTATAAAATTTTTGAGAATTCGTGCCAGAGGGTATTTTAAGCAGCAAGGCGTGGGCTCCTTCACAATTTTACCATGCCGCTTCGAGGCTAAATTTCATAGCCGCATAAAGCTGTCGTCGTAGCTGCCTTCTAGCTTGCGGCGCATATCCTCGCGCCATTTTGGCGTAAGCGCCGTAAGCCGGTTAAATTTTGCTAACAGCCCTTTATCGAGGCGATCGCCGTAAAATAGACGGTTGAGCTCCATCACGCTCATCATAGCGGAGTCGCGCTCTACGACGTAGATCTCGTCGCCCGCGCGGCACGAGCCCGCCTCTAGCACGCGGTAGTACCAGCCGGTAAGTCCGCTGCGCGCGATCTCCGCCGTCATCTCCGCGTTACCCCAGCGCATCGAGAGCTTGTAGCAGGGCTTGCGCGGCTGGCTTACTTGCAGCACCAGTGAGCCTATGCGGTGCACATCGCCGATGCAGACGTTTTGCTCGTGTAATCCGCTGATCGTGAGGTTTTCGCCCATTGCGCCGTAGGCTAGATTTTTAAGCCCCAAAAATCTCTCCCACGCGGCGTAATTTTGCAGCGAGTTAGCAAAAATCGCCTTTTCCGTGCCGCCATGATGCAGCGTGTCGGCTACCGCGTCGCCCTCGAATCCAAGCTCATTCGCGCGCACTTCGCCCGCTCTGGCTTGCTTGAATATCGCCGTCTCCCAGCGCCTTTTTAGAGGCTGCGTAGCGCACTCATCGCCGTAAGTGCGCGGTTGCCCGGTCAGCAATGCCTTTAAAACGGGCATTTTTCGCTCCTTAAAATTTGCATGCGTTCTCCTTAAATCATAAAATTTAGGCTATGATTTTAGCTCGAAAAGAATTTTAAAATTCTAAATTTTGCGGCGATTTTGCGCTAAATTCCAAGTGCGGGCTTGAAATTTAGCGCGCGGCGTTATTTGTAGTCGTTCGCGTCGTAGCTTTTGCCGTCGTTAAAGTCGCTCAAAAGCCGCACGACGACGGGGCTAAGCAGGATGATCGCGATTAAGTTGGGGATCACCATCAGTCCGTTGAACATATCGGCTAGCCCCCAGACGAGGTCGATCTTTTGCACGCTCCCTATGAATACGAACGCGACGACTAAAATTTGCAAGAGCTTGACGAATTTTGCGCCCAGGAGGTATCGCACGTTGATCTCGGCGAAGTAATACCAGCCCAAAATCGTGGTAAATGCGAAGAAAAATAGGCAGATCGCCACAAAGCCGTAGCCGCCGCTGCGACCCAAAATTTGCGATCCGAAGGCTTCCTGGACCAGAGAGATGCCCGAAAATACCGCTTTGCCGTTTTCGAAGGCGACTACGTCGGTGCTAAGCACGACGAAAACGGTGATGTTAAGCACGATGAATGTATCGACGAAAACGCCCATTATGCCGAGCACGGCTTGATCTACGGGGTGTTTGACATTCGCTGCGGCGTGTGCGTGCGGCGTCGAGCCCATGCCCGCTTCGTTTGAAAAGAGCCCGCGCGCGATGCCGTATCTCATCGCAGTGGCGATCGTAGCGCCCGTAGCGCCGCCCCAGGCAGCGGATGGATCGAACGCAGCTTTGAATATCAGCGCGATGACGGATGGAATTTTATCGAAATTTGAGCCGATTATGACGAGACCGACGAGCACGTAGCAGATCGCCATTAGTGGCACGACTTTTTCGGCTACGCGCGCGATCGCTTTGACGCCGCCGAAAAAGATGACGCAGCAGATGAGCGCCAATGCTGCGCCGCTTGCCCACTTCGGGATTCCAAATGCACTGCTAAAGCCGTCTGAGATGGAGTTTGCCTGCACCATATTGCCCATGAAGCCCAAAGCAAAGATGATGGCTAGAGCAAAAAACGCCGCTAAAGGCTTGGCAAGGGGGCTTTTGAGTCCGCGACTGATGTAAAACGCGGGCCCTCCGATCATATGTCCGCTGTCATCCTTGGTGCGGTAAATTTGAGCCAGGCAGATTTCGGCAAAATTCGTCGCCATGCCCAAAAACGCCGCGCACCACATCCAAAATATCGCGCCCGGTCCGCCCATTACTAACGCAGTGCTGGCGCCTACCAGGTTGCCCGTGCCGACTTGCGCCGCGATCGCCGTGGCGACGGCTTGGAACGAGCTCATGCCGCTTTTGCCCGCAGCCTCGCCGTGCAGGGAGAAGTTGCCGAAAAGCTTGCGCGCGCCCATTCTAAATTTAAAAATTTGCACCAGATGCAAGCGCGCCGTAAAATACGCGCCGGTGCCGCAAAGTAGGGCGATTAAAAAGTACGGACCCCACAAAAAGGAGTTGATCGCGTCAATTGTGGCGGTGAGTTTGTCGAGAAAATTTTGCATGATCTTTTCCGTGAATTTAAGATGCGAAAATATATTTTAAAAACTCTTAAATTCCTATAAATCGAGGGAAATTTAAGCGAAATTTTAAAGCGTTTTTATAATTTTACTCAGCATTAAGTAAAGTGGTATGTGCTGTTTGCTCTGCATGCCAGCTTGCCAGATAAGCAGCTTAGAATTCCCGCCTTAGCTGTCGAAATTTGAAAAGCAATCAACTGAAATTTTTAAGCCTATTCATCACCGCCTTCGATTTTGAAAACGAACATCTTGCAAGCGTTACAAAAGGCGGGGATCAGGCTAAAGAGGCGCGCTTTGAGGCTCCAGCGGCTTTTATACATTTTCAGCATTGCAGCTTCTTTTATGAAGCGGATACGCGCAGGCTCCCAGCTCTGCACCTCTACGCCGCCGCTAATGCCCATTTTAAAGGGCGCGTTTTGCATGTGTTTCATCGCGTCGTGGCGCTTGGAGTCGAATTTTCTTACCGAAAAATCGCTCATAAAATCACTCAGCACGTAACCGCTAAATTTTTGTGCGAGCGCGATAAAAAATTCTTTAAATTTCTCCTTTTCAAAATACATACTCACGCCCTCTAAGATGAAGATGTAGCCCGCGCTGCCGTGCTTTGCGACCAGCTCGTCCATCCATGAGTGATCTAACATCGAGTAGGGCAGGCTGAAATTATTCTCCGCCTTGGGTAGCAGCGCATCGCGCACGGCTATGACGTCGGGCAGATCGAGGTCGTAAAATAGGGCGTTTGGCAGGGCTTTTTGCAATCTAAGCGGGCGGGTGTCGAGCCCTGCGCCAAGCTGCACGATGACGGGGCGGTCGAACTCCGCCGCGAGCCGCAGCGTCTCGTCGTCGAAAAATTTCGCGCGGATCACGGTGCCCGTCTTGCTAAGGCGCGCGTCGTTAAATTTCGCAAAATCATAATCGATCTGCTTTACGACGGCGCTTGAAAAGGGATCGTTTAGGATCGGATCCGCGTCTTTGAAATCCAGATGGCGCATATAGACGTTGATTAGCAGCGTCTCGGAGACGTTATCTTTAAAATTTAACTTTTGCATGAAGCTCCCTCTATTGCGGTATTGCCGCGAGCAAAATACCGCTTATTTTTAATATGCATTATTATATCTCTGTCTCTTATACACATCTCCGAGCCCACGAGACTACGCTGCATCTC
>UQCL01000023.1 GCA_900539505.1 uncultured Campylobacter sp.
GAAACAACTCCAACAAAACTATTTATATTCTCTTCCAAATCACCAAATTGTTCTTTATAAATCAAGTTAAAGTCATTACACTCCAAATCTTTTGCTTCTACAGCCCATATCTTTATCCACCTTTGGTTGTTTAGCTCATAAATATCAAAAATAAAACCTTTATAACAAACACCTTGATTATTTTTAAATTTAATAGTCTCAAACTTTTCAATATTATTTTTGTCTTTGAAAACCTTTGCAAGATAGATAGCATTTGACTGGATAGCAAAAATCTCACCTATGACATTAATGTCTTTTTTACTACCTGATATACAAAATGTCGTGTTTAATGTTTTGGGATTTATAGCCAAAACAAAAAACCAAAATACAAACATAGTTAAAGCATATTTATGGTCATCGCTATCTCGACCATAATAAATCAAAAGAGTAGAGATAAAAACAGCTGAATATAAAACTTTACCTTGCCCAAACTTGACTATAATTTCTTTTATGAAATTTGAAATTAAATTAAAGTTGTTTTGTTCACTTTTATCTTTTCCAAATTCTGATAAGGCTATACATATAACAGCTAGAACAATCATTACGAAAACATAAATAAAAATAACCCACCAAACGAATTTATTGTTGTAGTTTTCGTAAATAGCCAGAAATACTAAAAATAATGGAAAAGAATTTGTTAAAACATTTTTAGGCGATGTATAATATGGCTCTATAAACAGCAACGAGAACAACATCGCCCCCAGTCCAGAATAAAACCATATGTCTTTTGTATCAGTGGTTGGTAAATAGCTGCCTTTCAAAATTGTATGAACTACTACAAATACCAACATAAACAAAAAAAGGATTACAATTCTATTATTTTTTAGTTTTTCAAACAAAAAATCCTCCTCCGAAATATATCTCTACTTACATATTTAAATATCAAGAAATCTTTATTTTACCTGCCGCTTAGATACTCCTGCAGCGTTTTAACTTCAAGCGCGGATTCGTCCTTTATCGAGCAGATCGAGCGCGTAGCGGCGATCGCCGCCTTCATCGTCGTAAAATACGGTAGTCTAAAGCGCAGTACGCTCTGGCGGATCTTCGCGGCATCGGTGGAACTTGATTTGCTATCGCTAGTGTTGATGACGAGCGAAATTTCGCCGTTTTTGAGCTTATCCTCGATATTTGGGCGACCCTCGCTGATTTTATAGACAAACTCGCACTCTACGCCGTTTTCGCCCAGCAGCTTGTGAGTGCCGCTCGTAGCGGCGATACTAAAGCCCGCGCTCGTAAATGCGCGCGCAAGCTCTACAGCTCGCGGTTTGTCGTGATCGGCTAGCGACAAAAATACCTTGCCGCCGCTTGGAAGCGCGTTGTTCGCGCCGATTTGCGATTTAGCAAAGCTTTTGGCGAAATTTTCGCCAATGCCCATCACCTCGCCGGTGCTTTTCATCTCGGGCCCTAGGATCAGATCTGCGCCCGTAAGCTTGTTGAAAGGAAAGACGCTCTCTTTGACGCAGATATGATTTTTAATACGCGGCTTTAAAATTCCCTTCTCTTCGATCAGCACGCCGAACTCGTCGTAAAATTTCAAAGCCTCGCGCAGACCCCCTTGCCACATTACGCGAGTAGCGACCTTAGCCATCGGAATTCCGCTCGCCTTACTCACGAACGGCACGGTGCGGCTTGCGCGCGGATTTACCTCGATGATGTAAAGCTCATTTTCAAAAATCGCGAATTGAATATTCATAAGCCCCACGACGCCGAGATTTAGCGCGATCTCTTTGGTTTGGCGGCTTACCAGATCGATCATCTCCGCGCTTAGACTAAGCGGCGGCAAGATACTCGCGCTATCGCCGCTGTGGATGCCCGCCTCTTCGATATGCTCCATTATCGCGCCGATATACACGTCGCGCCCGTCACAGATCGCATCCACATCAAGTTCGGTCGCGTCAAGTAAAAATTTATCTATCAGCACGGGCGAGCGGTGGCTTACGCTCACGGCTTCGCTCATATACAGCCTAAGCTCGGCTTCGCTATGCACGCGCCGCATCGCGCGACCCCCGAGCACGTAGCTAGGGCGCACGAGTACCGGATAGCCGATCGCAGCGGCCTTTTCGATCGCTTCGGCTTCGCTTATAGCGGTATCGTTTTTGGGCTGCTTAACGCCGATACTGGTGATAAACTCGCTAAATTTTTTGCGGTCTTCCGCTACGTCTATCGTGCGCGCGCTCGTGCCGATGATCTTGGCTCCCACGGTACTTAGGCGCTTGGCGAGCTTTAGCGGCGTTTGGCCGCCGAAATGCACGATCACGCCGTCTGGGTTCTCAGCCTCGATGACCGCTCTAACGTGCTCGAAATCGATCGGCTCAAAGTACAAAATATCGCTCGTGTCGTAGTCGGTGCTGACGGTTTCGGGGTTGCAGTTATACATTATCGTGGTAATTCCCATATCGCGCAGCGCGTAGCTAGCGTGCACGCAGCAGTAGTCAAACTCGATGCCCTGTCCGATGCGGTTCGGACCGCCGCCGATGATGAGGACCTTTTTATTATCTTTTGAAATTTTACGGCTTGCAATGGCGGGCGTTATGTTGGTGCTGGAGTACAGATACGGGGTAAGCGCCGTAAACTCGCCCGCACAGGTATCTACTTCGTTGTATTCAAGGTCGATACCCTGTCTGGCGCAGGCAAAATGGATATCGTTTTGCGTAAGGCCCAGATTGTCCTTTTTGTTGATCAAATTTGCGATCATCTTATCGCTAAAACCCCAGCTCTTGGCCTGTCTTAGAAGCGCCGCGTCGTTGATGATCTCCATATCGATGCGCTCTTCAAATTTTACGATCTGCTCGATCTGGCTCAAAAACCAACGATCGATCTTGCTAAGCTCGTAAATTTGATCCACGCTCATACCCGCTCTAAAGCCCTGAGCGATGTATAAAGCTCTATCTTGCTGCGCGTTGCGAAGCCCGAAGATAAGATCCTTTTCGCTCAAATTTAACTCCACGAAGCCGAAGTAGCCCTTCTCCAGCGAGCACAGCGCCTTTTGGATACTCTCTTTAAAGCTGCGCCCGATCGCCATCACCTCGCCGATACTTTTCATCGCAGTGCCGAGATAGGGGTTTGCGCCGGGGAATTTCTCAAACGCAAAGCGCGGAATTTTAGTAACGATATAATCGATCACCGGCTCGAAGCTCGCGGGCGTGCCAGTGATGTCGTTTTTGATCTCGTCCAAGCTAAAGCCTACCGCTAGCATCGTAGCGACCTTGGCGATCGGATAGCCCGTGGCTTTGGACGCGAGAGCCGAGCTGCGGCTTACGCGCGGGTTCATCTCGATGACGATCATCCGCCCCGTTTGCGGATTTACCGCAAACTGCACGTTTGAGCCGCCCGTATCCACGCCGATCTCGCGTAAAATTTTAAAGCTCGCGTCGCGCATCGCCTGGTATTCTTTATCGGTAAGCGTAAGAGCGGGCGCAACCGTGATGGAATCGCCCGTATGCACCCCCATCGGATCGAAATTTTCGATCGAGCAGACGATGATGCAGTTGTCCTTATGGTCGCGGATCACCTCCATTTCGAACTCTTTCCATCCAAGCAGGCTCTCTTCGATCAAAATTTCATTTATAGGGCTTACATCTAGCCCGTTTTGCGCGACCTCTTTAAACTCGTCGATATTGTACGCTACGCCGCTGCCTGCGCCGCCTAGGGTGTAGCTAGCGCGAATAATGAGCGGAAAGCCGATCTCATTTGCGGCAGCCATAGCTTCTTCGATATTGTAGGCGTATTTGGATTTGGGCAGATCCATTCCGATCTTAATCATCGCCTCTTTAAATTTCACCCTATCCTCGCCCTTTTTGATCGCTTCAGGCTTGGCGCCTAGAAATTTTATCCCCGCTAGCTCGCCGCTTTCGTAAGCCTCCATCGCGACGTTTAGCGCGACCTGTCCGCCCATCGTAGGCAGGATCGCATCGACGCCCTCGCGCTTTATGATACGCAAAATGCTCTCTTTGGTAATCGGCTCGATATAAGTAGCGTCGGCAAAATCGGGATCGGTCATAATGGTAGCGGGATTGGAGTTTATTAGCACTACGCGGTATCCGAGGCTCTTTAGCGTCTTGGCCGCCTGCGTGCCGCTGTAATCAAACTCACACGCCTGGCCGATTACGATCGGACCGCTGCCGATCAATAAAATCGTCTTAATATCATCTCTTTTGGGCATCAATTTTCCTTTGTAACGACATACAAAAACGCCGGCATCTCGGAGCCCACATAGGGCTCTACGACGGCGCTTTTGTATAACTTTCCGTTTTGAATCTCTTTGACTTTACCTACAGGCACGCCGGCAAAGAAAATTTCATCTTTGCCACTCGTAAAGACCTCATCGCCTACCTTGGGATCGAGCCATTGCGGGATGTATCTGACTACGAGCTCGTTTTTTTCGCCGCCCGCGACGCCGGGAATTTGAGTGTCGCCTATGAAAACGGAGAAGTTGCTCTTTTCGTCGCGCTGTAAGATCGCAAGCGGGCGCCCGTCTTTATTTACTAAAATTCCTGCGGTCTTGCCCTCACTGATGAGGCCGTAAATTTTGTTTGGATTAAAATTTTCAAAATTTACAAAAAATTTATTATAGTCGTTTAGATTCGCGTAGCTCAGCGCCTTTACGAGCTGGACTTTGGGCTCATAAATGGAGCTATTTTTATCGATCAAAATTTTATTCAGCTCGCCCGCGAACGTGCTAAGCAGCATCGCCGATTTTTTTAGCTCGGCGTTTTCTTCTCGTAGAGCCTTGATCGTCTCTGCTTGGTTAAAATGCTCGTTCACAGCGCTTTTTACCCGATCACTCACGCCGTAATAAACCTCTAAAATTCCTCCTGCAAATCCGATAAATTTGCCGTGGATATACGAGCCGAACGTTAGCGAAACGGCTACCAGCAAAACCGCGACGAGGAGGAGTTTGAGATTAGTCATTTGCCGCTTGTTTTAGCGATTTGATCTCTTCTAGGGCTTTTCCCGTACCGTTTGCGACGCACAGCAGTGGCTCGTCCGCGACGAAAACCGGAAGCTTTACGGTGTCGCTTAGATATTTATCTAATCCGCGAATGAGCGCACCGCCGCCCGTTAGCACGACGCCGTTTTCGACGATGTCGGCGGCAACTTCGGGCTGAATGCTCTCAAGGACAAATTTCAGCGCATCGGCAATCTCTCTGATCGAGTCTTTGATCGCCTCTCTAACGTCCTCGCTCGTAAGATCGACCGAGCTTAAAAGCCCGCTGATCTGGTCTTTTCCTTTGACTGTGTAGGTAAGGTCTTTTTGCTGTTGCACCGCCGTGCCGATTTTGATCTTAATCTCCTCAGCCGCGCGCTCCGAAATAAGCAGGCTATATTTTTCTTTGACGTAATTAACGATGCTCGCGTCGATCTTATCGCCCGCGACGCGGACAGATTTGGCACTGATGATGCCGCCTAAAGAGATGACGCCGATCTCTGTGGTACCACCGCCGATATCCACGACCAGCGAGCCGCGCGCTTCATTTACGGGAAGTCCCGCACCGATTGCCGCAGCCATCGGCTCTTCGATTAGATAAACCTCGCGCGCGCCAGCTATCATAGCGCTTTCACGCACGGCTTTGCGCTCGACCTGTGTTAGTCCGTAAGGAACCGAGATGATGATGCGCGGGCTTACAAAAAAGCGGCGCTTGTGGGTCTTTTCGATGAAATATCTAATCATCTTCTCTGTCATATCAAAATCCGCGATAACGCCGTCCTTCATCGGGCGCACCGCTTCGATATCGCCTGGAGTGCGTCCGAGCATCTCTTTAGCCTCAGCACCCACGGCGATGATCCTTTGCTTGCCGTAGCGTTCGTTTTGTACCGCGACGACGCTCGGTTCGTTGATGATGATGCCTTTATCTTTTAGTAGCACGAGCGTATTTGCCGTGCCTAGATCGATGCCCATATCCCTAGAAAATAATCCTAGAATCGAATCAAGTAACATTTATCCCCTTTATGCAGTTAAATTTTGTTTTACAAGTATCGGCTTAGAAACGCCATCTACGACCTCTTTTGAGATGATGACATCATAGCCCTTAAGCTCAGGCAGATCAAACATAATATCGATCATGATCTCCTCGATTATGCTGCGAAGTCCGCGCGCACCCGTTTTGCGCTTAATCGCAAGGCTCGCGACCTCCCTTAGCGCGTCGTCGTCAAATTTTAAATTTGCGCCGTCTATCGCAAAGAGCTTTTGATATTGCTTTAAGATCGCGTTTTTCGGCTCGGTTAAAATTCTAACCATCGCCTTTTCGTCGATCTCATTTAGCGTAGCCACTACGTGCAATCGCCCGATGAGCTCGGGGATTATGCCGTAATGCACCAGATCGTCGGCCTCGACCATGTTTAGCAAATTCAGGCTCTCTTTTTTGCTGCGCTTGGTTTGGTTAAACCCTAACACGTTCTGCCCGATGCGGCGATTGATAATCTCGTTTAGCCCGTCGAACGCGCCGCCACAGACGAATAGGATATTAGTAGTATCGATCTGGATGAAGTCCTGATTTGGATGCTTACGACCGCCCTTTGGAGGGATATTTACGACGCTTCCTTCGATGATCTTAAGCAGCGCTTGCTGCACACCTTCGCCGCTTACGTCGCGCGTGATACTGCGGTTTTCGCTCATTCGCGCGATCTTATCGATCTCATCTACGAATACGATACCGCGCTGCGCCTTCTCTACATCGCCGTCCGCGGCCTGCAAAAGGCGGGTGAGGATATTTTCTACGTCCTCGCCGACGTAGCCCGCTTCCGTTAGGCTCGTAGCGTCGCTAATGGCGATCGGCACGTCTAAAAATTTCGCCAAGGTCTGCGCCATAAGCGTCTTACCGCTGCCGGTAGGCCCGATAAGCAAGATATTTGATTTTGAAATTTCGGTATCGTCGCCTTTCGCGTCGGTCTGTCTAAAAATTCTTTTATAGTGGTTGTAAACGCCGACGCTAAAAATTTTCTTAGCGCGCTCCTGACCGATGACGTAACGGTTTAGAACCTCCATCAGCGCCTTTGGCTTGATGGCCTCGAAATCGATCTCTTTATTTTGATTTTGTATCGCCTCGTTTTGGCCCTCACTGCCGTGGATGGCGGCGTACGCCATATCGATACAATAGCTGCAGATAGCCGCCGTACCGTCGTCGTTAGGATAGATACGACGCCCGTCCGCGCCCGTCTCACCGCAAAAACTGCACTTATTTGCCATTAAATTTTACCTTTATCTAGCGGAATCCCGCGTTTTGTGTTGATTATAAACTCGCACATCTTGCGCACGTTTTGATCGCTCGTTTCGTTTAATAAAATTTGCGCCTGCTCCTTTAAGCCCCCGCCTTGATTGAATAAAAATTTATACGCCCGATTTATCGTCTCGACCGTCTCTTTATCGAAGCGGCGGCGGATGCCCGTTAAATTTAGCCCGCGAATATAGGCGCGATTTCCCTCGGCTAGACAAAACGGCACCACGTCCTGACTAAGCGCGCTAGCCCCTGCGATCATGCAGCTCTCGCCGATTTGGACGAACTGATGCACAGGGGTAAGCCCGCCGATAACGGCATAATCGCCCATTACGACGTGGCCTGCGAGCGTGGCGTTGTTGGCTAGGATTATGTTGCTTCCCAACACGCAATCGTGCGCGATGTGGCAATACGCCATCATAAATAGATTATCGCCGATGCGCGTAAATCCGTCGCCCTTATGCGAGCCCGAGCTGATAGTGCAAAACTCGTGAATCGTAGCGTTTTTGCCGATGATTAACCCCGTGCGCTCGCCATCTTTAAAGCTCATATCCTGCGGAATTTCGCCCACGATCGCGTATGAAAAAATTTTAGAGTTCTCGCCGATTTGCGTATCGCCGATGATACGCGCGCCCTGCTTGATCGTGCAGCCGTCGCCGATTTTAGCCTGCGCGCTTACGAAAGCATACGGCTCGATTACAACCTCGGCTCCGATCTGCGCGCCGTCCTCGATGATCGCCGTGTGGTGAACTTTAGCCATCATTTATCCATTATCATCGCTTGAAGTTCCGCCTGTGCGGCCAGTGTGGCGCCGTCGTTGATGTAGGCTTCGCCCTTTAGCACCCAGATGCGTCCGCGATGTTTGATTACGCTGATGCGATACTCAAGCTTGTCGCCAGGGCGGACCGGGTTTCTAAATTTAGCATTGTCGATACTCATAAAATACACGACCTTGTCGCTTAGATCGACGCCCTCTTTCTCCATGCTCTTAAACGCCAGCACGCCGCCTGCCTGCGCTAAGCCCTCGATTATCATTACGCCCGGATAGATCGGGTGGCCTGGGAAGTGACCCTGAAAGATCTGCTCGTTATAGGTTACGTTTTTATAGGCTTTGATACTTTCGCCTATGCTGAGCTCTTCGACGCGATCTATCAACAAAAACGGAAAACGATGAGGTAGGATGGAGAGGATTTCGTTTATATCTATCATTTATCTGCCTTTTTTAGAAATTTTAGAATCTTATCAAATTCTTACTAAAATTTCCCTAACGTCTAAAAATATGCGCGAGAGCCCGTAAATTTGAACTTTGGCAGCTCTTATCTCGTCCGTGACGATGATCGGCGAGAGCGAGCCCGCAGCGCACAGGGCGGCGCGAGTTTTATTTTGGCGCGCGAGACTCGTCGGGTTTTTTAGCATTTCGGATACGCTTTTGAAATTTGATCTTGAAATTTCGTTAAATTTCGCCAGGTTTAAAATTTTAATCTCGCCCTTATCGCTGCAAAAAATTTCGCACTCCCGCTCTATGCTAAACTTCACGTTTTCGCGCGTAAAATGCGAGCCAAATAGCACAAACGAAGGCACAACCTCGCCGTCAAATTTGATCCATGCGCGCAGCAGACGGTAGTTTAAAAACCGATCGCGCAGCACGCTAAATTTAACCCCTTTTCTTTCAAGCGAGCAAAGCTTTTTGTAAAATTTCAACTTCTCCTCTACCGAAGCGGGCAGGATTTGCCGATCGATAGACGACATTAGTTCGTAAATTTCGGCGCCTTGAGCTAAATTTTGCTTCAAATCCGCCGTCAGACTTCCGTCCGAATTCCGCTCGGCCCTTCGCTGATCATTCCGCTGCGCCGCAAGCGCGTAGATGCAGCCGCAGTAGTTTTGATGATAGAGCGCGTCTTTTTTCGCGAGCGCAAACTGCTCGTTCGTGCCGCCGTTTTTGCGAAAATCGGGCGCGATAAACTCCAGTCCGCAGCGCTCGCAGATACGTTGCAACGAGGCGCAAAGTTGAGAGTGCGATTTTTTGGGGCTCATAAGAAGCGTCGTGGTGATTTTGCGCTCGCCCAAACTTAGCGCGAGCTCGGCCGTTTTTTGCATGCGAAAATCAAAGCAAAACTCGCAGCGCGCGCCTTTTTCGGGCTCATTTTCAAGCCCGCGCGCGCCGTCTAACCAGCCCTGCAAATCATACTCGCCCGGGATAAATTTAATCCCTAAATTCTCGCAAACCCGCTTTGCATCGTACATTCTAAGAACGTATTCGCCGCAAGGGTGGATGTTTGGATCGTAAAAATAGCCTATTAACGGCTCTTTCGTGAGCTCTTTAAAGCGGCGCAAAAAATAATCGCAATCGACCGAGCAGCAGATGTGAACCAGCAAAATTTAACCCTTTGCACGAAATTTTTGGATATAATTTTACGCTATCAAAATTAATGAGCGGAAAAATGAAAAATTTTTTTATAAAACACTGGCGTAAGTTTGCTTGCGGCTTGAGCGGATTTGCGCTATTTTACGTGCTCGCGGGCTTTTTCGGCGTGCCGCTTTTTATCGAAAAGGCGCTGCCTAAAATTTTAGAGGGCAGAGCAAGCTTTAGCGTGCAGGACGCTAAATTTAACCCCTTTACCTACGAGCTAAACGTCACCAAGCCGGAGCTTAGCACCTTTAAGCCGCTGTTTAGCGCCGATGAGATAAATCTAAAAATCGGTTTTTCAAAGCTTTTTAAAAAGACTCTCGCGATAGAAATTTTGCACCTAAAATCGCCTAAATTTCACGTCGAGCGTGAGCAAAACGGCACCTTCAATTTCGAGCCGCTACTTTCAGAGCAAAAGAGCGAAAGTAAAGATGAAAACTCCAGCTTCAACGTCACGCTGAATAATTTTAAGATCGAGCGTGGCTCTCTGGGCTACGTCGATAACTCCCTAAAAAGGCCGTTTTCGCTCATCTCGACCGAGCTAAATTATGAGATCAACGGACTAAGCTTAAAGGACGAAACGATCGGCGAGCACGATTTAAGCGCCGTTTCGCGTACATACGACGCGCTGAGCTTCGATGGAGCCATCGACCTGGCGCCTCTTCGTCTACACGGCAAGGTAGATATCTCGCGGCTGAAAATCGATCCGTTTTGGCTATCATACCTCGATCCTAGCGGCGTGCGGTTTAAAAACGGCTTCCTTTCCGCCACGCTGAATTATCGATTGAGCCTTGATGAAAATATAAAATTTGCGCTTGAAAACTCAAAACTCGAGCTTGAGAGCCTAGAAATTTTGCAAGATCAAAATTTAATTTCGCTAGACTCGCTAAAAATCCCGAGCTTTAGCCTAAATACGGACGTTTCGAATGAAATTTCAGGCAGAGTGGTAATCCCGCAAGTGCTAGTTTCGGGCGCAAAATACGATATGAACGAAACTAAAATTTCCACGGGCTTTGAGGGCGCGCGGGTCGCGGATTTTGCGCTGGATTTTAATAAAACGAGCGCGAACTTGCGGCTAAACTCCGCCGTAAAAAGCGTAGATCTAAACCGCTCAAACTTTGCAAACCCGCTAATTTCGGTCGTTTCAAACGACACTAAAATCACGGAAAATTTCTTAAAATTTAACGCCGAAGGTAACGACACAGCCCTTCATACGGGCTTTGGCGCCTTTAATATTGCGGACACGCAGATTACGCTAGCGCGCAGCGATAAAATTTCACTCGCCGCAACCGAGCTGGGCGCGTTTAGCTACGACAAGGAGGGCGCGCAAAACGGCGTAAGCCTAGAGTTTGCTAAAATTTCAAACTCCAAAATCGCAAACAAAAACGGAATTTTTAGCGGATTTGAAAGCTTCGGCGTGCAAGGGGTTAAATTTAACGTCGCGGATCTCGATCTGGGCGTGGATAAAATTTTGCTAAACGAGCCGTTTTTCAACTCGGAAGTGGGCGTTAACGGCGTCAAAAGCATAAACGATCTGGCGATCTTAAGCGCGATCTCTAAAAATCCTGCGAGCTTTAAAAAAACGGCGAGCGCGGGCGATGCAAACTCGGCGGATGCAAACTCTACGGCAAGCGGCGCAAATTCGGATTCTAAAAAGCCCGCCAAAAGCCCCGCTTTAAAATTTAAGATCGGCGAGGCCTCCGTAACCGGCGCAAAGGCTAAGATCAGCGAGAGCTTTATCGTTAAAAACAACGTGCACGAGATCAAGGATTTTAGCGCCACGCTAAGCGGGCTAAGCTCGAATTTCGCCGAGCCTTTCGGCATCAAAGCAAACCTTATCACGGGCGAAATCACCGCTAACGCGGACGGCAAGGCTAGTATCGCGCCGCTTAACGCGGGCATGAGCTTCAGCCTAAATGCGCCGAACTTGGGCGTCTTTAACAAATATATGGCAGAATTTATCACGGGCTCCATCGCGGGCGAGCTTGCTACGCAAGGGCAGCTGAAGCTTTCAAACACATTCTCGCTCGAAGCGGGGCTATCCGGAAAAGGCTTGGCGTTAAGCTCGGGCAGGGATAAAATTTTCTCCCTTGCATCGCTGAATGTCACGCAAATAGCGCTAAGCCCAAACTCTCTCACACTAAATAAGATCGCTCTTGGCTCGCCCGCAGCAAATATCTCGCTAAATAAAGACAGGCGTTTAAATTTGCTCTCGTTGATAAAGCCCGCCGCGCAGGCAAAACAGGCCGCAAAGCCCACCGAAGCTGCGCCTAGCAGATCCGCAAAAAACGGGGCGAGCTTTGCGTGGAGCGTAAAAAATATCTCGCTTAGCGGCGGAAGTTTAAATTTCACCGATGAGAGTCTAGCAACGCCCTTTAAACTGCGCATCAGCGATATGAAAGCAAGCATCAGCGAGATCAGCCCGAAGCGGGCGGCGGATATCAAGCTTAGCTCGCTCGTAAGCGGAAGCGGGCTAGCGAACATCACGGCGCGCGCCTATCCGCTGGACTTTAAACGCAAAAGCGACATAAACGTCGTTTTAAAGGAGATCCCGCTTGTGCCCGCATCGCCCTATACCGCCAAATATATCGGCAATGAAATCGCGGGCGGCAAGTTAAATTTAAAACTTGCCTACAAAATCGACGATGGCAAGCTAAACGCAAGCAATGATCTAAATTTAGACCGCTTCGAGCTCGGCAAAGAGGTAGCGAGCAAGGATGCGCTGAGCCTTCCGATCGGTCTAGTCGTATCGATCCTAAAGGACAGCGACGATCAGATCGATATTAGCCTGCCTCTAAGCGGCGCGATGAATGATCCGAAATTTAGCTACGGCGCGCTGGTTTGGGGTGCGGTCAAAAAGCTGCTCTCCGACATCGTGTTAAGCCCGTTTAGATTTATGGGAAAGATCGCGGGCGTAGATACGAAAAAGCTCGAAAGTATCGATTTTGAGGCGGCGAGCAGCGAAATTTTAATCAGCGAAAACTCTAAAATAGATGATTTAGCCAAGGTCGCAAAAGCCAAGCCCGAACTTAAGATCACCCTAAACTCTGCGTATAACGAAAAGCTCGATACTCACGAGTTTAAAAGGCGCTCGCTGCAAAATACCCTCACGCTGATGTCAAATAAACAAGGTCTCTCCACGGATGAAGCCATAGCGGCGCTTAAGATCAAATACGGCATCAAATCCGGTGGCGATGAGGCGATGGAGGAGCTGATAAGCGCGCAGAAATTTACCCGTTCGCGTCTTGATGAGTTAGCCCTTGCCAGGGCGACTGCCGTGCAAGCGGCACTCGTGCAGCGCGGCGTAAGCGCCTCTCGCATAGAGATCAAAAAACCGAGCGAAGCGGAGCTTAAACAAAACAGCTTCATCCCGCTAAACCTGGGTCTTGAAAAATAGCGTAAGCAAAATTTGGCTATACTAAGCGGACTAAATTTAAAGGATGAGCGATGATAAATATAGGAATTCACGGCGGAAGCGGCAGAATGGGCACGATGATCTACGAATGCCTGAAAAATTTCGATCAGGCGCAAGCAAGCGTGATCTACACGGTCGCACCGCTTGATTATACGCCGAACTGCGCTGTAACGAGCAGCTACGACGAGCTTTTTAGTAGCTGCGACGTCGTGATAGACTTTACGATCCGAGACGGCGCAATAAGCTTAATGAAATTTGCGCTTTCGCACCCAAAGCCGCTTTGCATCGGCACGACGGCTCTGGATGATGAGGGCGAGCGGCTACTGCGCGAATGCGGCGCAAAAATGCCCGTGCTGCACGCTACGAATATGAGCCTGGGCGTCGCGGTGCTAAACAAGCTCGTAGCACTTGCTAGCAGGAGCCTGCGCGATTTTGACTGCGAAATTTTAGAGATGCACCACCGCCACAAAAAAGACGCCCCGAGCGGCACGGCGATGAGCCTTGCGGAAAGTGCCGCAAGCGCGCGCGAGCTAAACTTAAAAGACGTGCGCGTAAGCGGTCGCGACGGGCTCATCGGCGAGCGCGGCAAGGACGAGATCGCCGTGATGTCGCTGCGCGGAGGCGATATAGTCGGGCGTCACACCGTGGGATTTTACGGAGATGGCGAATTTATCGAGCTAAATCATACGGCGACTTCGCGCGCGACCTTTGCCAGAGGCGCGATAAAGGCGGCAGTTTGGCTAGCGCCCCAAAATAGCGGGCTTTACGGCATCGACGACTGCTTAGGGATTTAGGCCTTTGCGGCTAAATTTAAGAGGAAAAGATGCCAACCAAAGATGAAATTTTAAATTTTCTGCGCGAGCTAAAGCCCGAGCTTGAAAGCTTTAGAATTTACAAAGTCGGGCTATTCGGCAGCTACGCCACAGGCGGAGCGAATATCGCCGAGAGGTTTAAAATTTCAGCCGATCTATTTGATGAGGCGCCGACTACATGCCGGACGGCGAGCCGTCGATGATAAAACAAAATATAGATAAATTTCTAAAAAATAAAATTTAAGAGGTTAGAAAATGTGCGCAATCGTGGGAGTCATAAATTCCGAAGGTGCGGCTAAGACCGCGTATTACGGGCTTTTTGCCATGCAGCACCGCGGCCAGGAGGCAAGCGGCATCAGCTCGAGCTTTATTCATCATATCAAAACGATCAAAGCCACGGGGCTCGTGACGGAGGTTTTTAGCCCCGCGAGTTTTGAAATTTTAAAAGGCAACATCGCGATCGGCCACAACCGCTACGGCACCGCGGGCGCAGACAGCCTGAAAGACGCGCAGCCAGTTGCGGGCAACTACGCTCTGGGGGAGATCTCGATCGTTCATAACGGAAATTTGATCAATAAAGATGAAATTCGCCGCAAGCTCGTAAGCGAAGGGGCGATCTTTCAGTCCAACATGGATACCGAAAATATCCTGCACCTCATCGCGCGCTGTAAGCAGGAGCATCTAAAAGACCGTATCATCGAGGCGCTGCAACAATGCGTAGGCGCGTATTCGCTTCTGATCCTGAGCCGCTCGAAGATGTTTGCCGTGCGCGATCGCTACGGCGTGCGTCCGCTCAGCATCGGCAGGCTCAAAGACGGCGGCTACATCGTCGCGAGCGAAACCTGCGCGTTTGATCTCGTAGGAGCCGAGTTCGTCCGCGACGTGAAGCCCGGCGAGATGGTGATCTTCGAAGAGGGCAAGGACGAGTTTAGCTCGGTTCAAATTTTAAAAGCCGCGGAGGCTAGAATTTGCGCGTTTGAATACATCTACTTCGCGCGCCCAGACAGCGTCGTAGAGGGCAAAAATGTATACGAGGTCAGAAAAAAACTGGGCGCTGCGCTCGCGCGAAAATGTGGGAGTTTAAAGGCTGATTTCGTCGTGCCCGTGCCCGATAGCGGCGTGCCGGCGGCGCTAGGTTTCGCGCAAGAGAGCAAAATCCCCTTTGAGATGGCGATCGTGCGCAACCACTACATCGGCCGCACCTTCATAGAGCCGACGCAAGAGGTGCGAAATTTAAAGGTCAAACTCAAGCTAAACCCGATCGGCGCGGCACTGCACGGCAAGAGCGTCGTCGTCGTGGACGATAGCATCGTGCGCGGCACCACGAGCAAAAAGATCGTCGAGCTTCTGCGCCATGCGGGCGCGGCGCGCGTACATATGTGCATCGCAAGCCCGGAGCTAAAGTATCCCGAGCGTTACGGCATCGATACGCCGAGCGTGCGCGAGCTGATCGCCGCAAATATGAGCACGGATGAAATTTGCAAATTTATAGGCGCCGACAGCCTCACGTTCCTTAGCGTGCCTGAGCTCGTAAAGGCGCTTGGGGGCGAGCGCAAATACTCGCTCGTAAGCTTCGACGGCGATTATTTTATCAAGGATTAGCAAATTTAAAGGAGCAAACTATGACAAAATTTAAAATTAAGCGCGTCTATGAGAGCGCGGAGAAAGAGGATGGATTTCGCGTACTATGCGACAGACTTTGGCCGCGCGGCATAAAAAAAGACGCGCTGGAGCTTGATATGTGGGCGAAAGATATAACGCCTAGCACCGAAATACGCAAGCTTTTCGCGCATAAGCCTGAGAATTTCACCCATTTTAAGGAGCTTTACCTAGCCGAACTTGAGCAAAATCCCGCCGTAGCTGAATTTTTGAAAAAGGTTAAAAACGAGCCGGTCGTCACGCTGCTATACGCCGCAAAGGACGAGCACTGCAACCACGCGATGATTCTGCGCGATTTTTTGCAAAGCAAGGTGCACTAAAATTTTGCGCTCAAAGCGCACTGCTCGCCATATTTTAAAGCAAATGTAAAACCGCCTCACTCACCAATCCACTCGGAAAACCGATGCGCGAGGCGTAAAATTCAGCGAACAGGCGTAAGCGGAGCGCTCTTAAAGCCTTATCGGGCGCGATTTGAGATAAATTTTCTATCCGGATGTACACTTCGCAGATGCGCAAAACAAACGCTAAATTTTGCGTCAGAGCTTTAAAAAACGCAAAATTTTATAAAAAGCAAATAAAATTTCAAGGAAAATAACTCGATTTAATATATGCAAATTTAGAATGTCATCTATTTTTTAACGCTACTTTTAATAATGCAAGCTAGGAATTTAAAAAGTGGGCTTAATATAAATTCGCAACAAATCAAATTAATTTCTTACACGCAGCATTTTTAAATTTCATTTAAGGATTTGCCGCTAACATTGCTCGTAATTTTTTACAAGGAGAAACTATGGCAATAAGTGCTAGAAATCAGCTTCACGTCGTAATCAGCGACGTAAAAACAGGTGCGGTAAATTCGCTAATCACAGCTAAAACCAGAGGCGGCGACGTGCTAAAAGCAACCGTGACGGTTGATTCTGAAAAAACTTTGGATTTAAAAGCCGGCAAAGAGGCGGTATTTTTATTCAAAGCCCCAAACGTCATCATTTCAAAGGGAGAAAATGATCTTCGCCTAAGTGCTGCAAATCAACTAAAAGGCAAAATCACCGCCGTTAAAGAGGGCGCAATCAATGCTGAAATCGATGTCAGAACTGCAGGTGGTGAGAATCTAAGCGCGATCGTCACAAACAGCTCCGTTAAAAATTTGGCGCTAGCAGTCGGCGACGAAGTAACCGCGATCATAAAAGCTACTCAAATCATAGTCGGCGTAAAATAATCCTGCATTGCGCGAAACGATGTGCACGCTTTAAACATCACAAAATCAAGGAGCGAAATTTTATAAATTCTGCTCCTTCTTCAAAAATCTCTTTTGATAAATCAAATTTCGTAGCAGCTCAAATCGCGCTATAAGTGCTCTTTTCTCTCATGCGCGCAGATACACCCCGCGCGGCGACATCCAGCCCCAATCACACCAAGAACGGTCTTACCTATTTTACCTTTTACCGCAGTGCGCATTTTGCGCAGGCTTTGCATCTATGCAGCAGGTAAGCCCACGCGCGATATATTTATGAAACGTAGACCCACCCTTGCTCTACCTCGCTAGGTTATAACGACTTTATTTGCGCGCTCGCTACGCTACTTTGCTCGGTAATGACCGATCACCACACTTTTACAGCGGCAGGCTCAGCATATCTTTTCGCGGCGGCGGTACGATGTTTTGCAAAATACTACGCGATGCGGTAAATTTTAAAATTTAAACTCTACAAGCGCGACAGAGACCGCTTCACAAAACCCAGACCCGATCCAAAGATCACGACACACACTTCATTACCCCTACTTTGCCACTTGCTACGAAATTTAACCGCTCTTGCGCAAATAAACACGATGAGTTTTACGCCGATGACTTCGAGCCGAACGCCCATTCATGCCTCCACAGATGACAACATTAGCTAGCCGATGTGCACCTTTTAAATACACTTGTACCTTGCAAGCAATCAACGCTAGCTACGACGAGTACACGCACATATTAGTCGTAGCCATCCATAGCGTGTTTCGATCTACTTTGAGCTTTTACCGATCGGCTCGTTAAAAGGCGTAGATTCCGCGGATAAAATCACTCTCGTAAAATTTCGGCTCGTAGCCGCGGGTAGCGGGTATTTGCTTTACTAAATTTGATACTCGCCGGAGCTCAACTCGCCTCGCAAAAGCTTACCAAAGCGTGCGGTTGCAGCCTCTACGGCATCGTCGCCAAACTCTCCAGGCTCAAACCCGCTGCTGACAAACGGCACAGCAAAGTCCATCCCGCAGTAGTTTGCCGCGATCTTAAGCGGCGTTAAAATTTCATCCATGCTAAAGCCGATCGCGCCCTGTTTGGAGTACTCGCTAAGCGGCGTACTGGCGCTTAGCGCGAGCTGCAGGACCTTGCCCTTAAGCGCGCCGGAGCCCACCAGCTCGTGCGAAAAGACGATGTCGATATAGGCTTTTAGCATAGGCGGCACGTTTAGCCAGTACATCGGGTACAAAAATACGATGCGGTCGGCGCCCAATAGCGCTTCTTGCTCTGCGCGAGCGTCGATGCGCGTAGTATCGGTGCCGTAAAGTCCCTCCAAATGGCGCATCTTAGCGTCCGCGGCGAACTTTGCTACCTGCGACAAGGCTTTGTTTACACGTGAGGCGGCGAGATTTGGGTGCGATAAGATCACAAGCGTTTTCATCTTATTTCCTTTGTTAAAATTTGCAGAATCATATCGTCAAAAAGCTAAAAGTAGATTAAGAGGGGTTGTAAAAATGAAGAGTTGTTTTTTCTTGTGAGTAACCGGAGTTTGCGTGGCACAATAGATACGAGGCGCTCTCGTACCATACTGCCTCAAGGCATGTGCAACAAAATGTTTTTACGCGTGCCGCAAAGCAAGCCCCTAGCCCGCTCTTGTCTGGAACGATCTCGCTTGCGATCCACCCGATCGCGTGCAGCCGCGGCGCAGGGCAAAATTTCATCCAAGCAAGGATAAATTTATGAAAAAAGATTAAAATTTAGCCGCGATTTGGGCTACAAGCCCGAAATTTTCAAAAAAAGGACAAGATATGCAGAGAAAAATACAGATCGAAGACGAGTTCAGCACAGAGGATCGCGAGCGTAAAATCACGCTGCAAGCGGGAGATGTGGCGCCCGAGTTTAGCTTGCAAAACGCCGACGGCGCGAGCGTCGCGCTAAAGGACTTTGCGGGAAAAAAGGTCGCACTATATTTTTACCCCAAGGATAACACCCCCGGCTGCACGACCGAAGCATGCGAATTTAGCGCCGCGTACGATGATTTTATCGCCGCAGACTGCGTGATCGTCGGCATCAGCCCCGACAGCGCCAAATCCCACGCGGGCTTCATCGCCAAGCAGAGCCTAAAGCACATCCTGCTGAGCGATCCGCAGCACGAGGTAGCCAAGCTATACGGCGCGTGGCAGGTGCGCAAAAACTACGGGCGCGAGTATCTGGGAATCGTGCGCTCGACCTTTCTGATCGGTGCGGACGGCAAAATTTTAAAGGTCTATAAAAGCGTCAAGGCAAAGGATCACGCAGCAAAAGTGCTCGCGGATCTGCTAGCTGCGGGGAAGTAGAGCGCTAGGCGGCGCTTTGAAGCGCGGCTCCGGCGCATTTGGGCGCTAAATTTTAATATGAAATTTACTATGGAATTTCGGCGTCAAATTTAAGCGTCGAAATTCCAGCATTAAAATTTGGCCTTGAAATTTTGCCTTAAAATTCTGCCGCCCATTTGAAAATGAAATTTTGCCAGAAAATACGGCGTATTTGCGGATCATTAAAAATATAAAATTTGCCGCGGTTTAATGCGGCAGCGCTTCAAGATGACATTAATCGCGCCGTATGCAAAGAGCATTAAAGACGCGACAATAAGCGGGCTGTAAAGCACAGGACGCGGCAAAATTTTACAACGCGCTTTTTAAACCTAGTCAAGCCACGGGCCCAACAGAGCAAAGCAAAATTTCATAGCCGCATGGAATCCCGCTTGGCAAGATAAAATTTCACCTTGCCGGCGAAATTCTGCCGAGCAGGTAAAATTTCGCGGCGGAATGAATAAGCTAAATTTAAAATCAAATCTACGCGCGGAGTAGAAAGCGCCCGAGCTAGGCTCGCGCCGCCGCCAGCGTTATGATCTGTTTAACGACTTCGCTCGCCGCTCTTAAAGAGCCTACGGGCAGATACTCGTAGATCGAGTGGAAATTGTGCCCGCCGGTAAAGAGGTTTGGGCACGGCAGTCCCTTCGCGGAGATAACGGCGCCGTCGTAGCCGCCTCGCATAGGCTTGATCTTAGGCTCGATATTTAGGCTTTTAAAAGCTTGCTTCGCAAAGCGTATCGCCGGCGCGTCGTCGTTTTTCAAAAAGCTATAGACGTTTTTGTAGCGGTCGTTTAGCGAAATTTCGATCCGATCGCCCCAGATCTCGCGAAGCCCGTCCGCAGTTTTTTGCAAAAATTCCATACGCTGCTCGTATCTTTTCTCGTCAAATTCCCTCACGTCGATCTTTAGGACGGTCTTTGCGCTGTTGCCGCTAAGCTCCTTGACCCAAAAATAGCCATCCCTGCCCTCTGTGTATTCGGGCGCCTCGCCCGCAGGCAGCAGTGAGATGAACTTATGCGCCAAAAGCAAGGAATTTACGAGTTTGCCCTTGGCGTTCATCGGATGAGCGGACTGGCCTTTGAAGGTAACGACGCAATCGCCCGCGTTCCAATTCTCGTAGATAAACTCGCCGATGCCGCAGCAATCAAGGCAGTAGCCAAAATCCGCGCCTACCTCGCTTACGTCCAGCGCCTTTGCCCCTAGCAAGCCCTGCTCCTCGTCCGGCACGAAGCAAGCGATTATCTCGCCGTGCTTGATCTGCGGATTTTGGACGAAAAATTCCAGCGCATTCACGATCGCAGCGATCGCTGCCTTATCGTCGGCGCCTAGCAAGCTGGTGCCGTCCGTTACGATGATCGCGTCTCCTTTGTAATCCTGCAGCTCCTCATTTTCGCTCTCTTTAAGATAGATCTCTAGCTCTTTGTTTAAGCAAATATCTCCGCCTTCGTATCTTACGATCTGAGCTTTGGTATCATTCGTCTGCTCGGCGCTGGTATCAAGGTGAGCGAAAAACGCTATGCTCGCAGCGGGCGCGTCTAAATTTGAAGGAATTTTAGCGATCAAAATCGACTTCTCGCTAAGGCTTATATTTTTTATGCCCAGAGCTTTGAGCTCGCTTTTTATGAGCTCTGCAAGCTCGAGCTCCTTGGGGTTTGAGGGCATTATGCCCGCTGCACCCGCGACCCTATTCGTGGTGGTGTTAATTTTGGTGTAGTTTAAAAACCTCTGCACGATATCCACAAATGAGCCTTTTACAAAATGAAAAATGCAATGACGCAGACAGATAGAAACATACCTAAAGCCGTTCTTTTGGCGATCTGAATAGGACTTACCATCGCAAGTCCCGCGCAAACGATGCAAGCGCCTGCAATCGGCGATGCGCTCCTGCCTAGCGCGCCGCTTATCGCAACCGCCATACCGAGCTTATCTTGCTCAAAGCCCAGCGCGTCCGCATGTACGGTCACGGCGGTGTTAAACGCCATCGACGCCGCATCTCCCGAGCCCGTTACGATGCCCATAAAAAACGGCACGAAGGTTCCGCCGAATTTTACGTAACCCTGCTCGTTTTTAAGCCACTCGATTACGAAATCGATCGCTCCGCACGCGCTAAGACCCGCGACGAAGACGCCCGCTGCGATGATGATGCCTATGATCTCGGCATACGCGCTACCCATTCCTTTGAAAAATTCCTTCGTAATTTTTTGAGGATTGGTCAGAGTAACGGCGATGGTGAGGATAGCACCCAGCAGCATCGCTTCGGCGACGCCCATCTTCGTCCATTTTAGGAAAGAGACCTGATTTAGGCTCGTGCCGCCGATTACCAAGATCACTAGAGGCACTAACGGCATAAGCGCGTATAAGACGTTTATCTTTTGAGGCTGCGCGTCTAAATTTGAACCATCGGCTGAATTTGACGCGGCGGAATTTGCGCCACCCTCCTTTTGTGCGAGATAATTCACCCCCTTGGTGTAGTCTTTGCAAACTATCGCCGTTATACTCATTACGATCAAAACCACGATCAAAGCGGTAATCGCGCTAGAAAACTGCACCCCGATAACGTCTTGAACCGTGTAGGATGGGTTGTGCGCCTTTACCATATCGGCGACAAATACGTTGTGCGCCGAGCCCGGGCTTAAAACGCTACCGAAAGTTCCCGCAAATACCGCAGCTCCCGCCATCTCCGGTTTAACGCCCGCAGCCATCATCACGGGGATCAGCGTAGCGCCGACCGCAGCCGAGCAGCCCGCAGCAGAGGGGATAGCGATATTGATAAAATATGTAAGCGCCACGACGATAGGGATCAATAAAAATCCGATATTGCCGAGGGGTCTAGTGAGTAAATTTACAAGGGCGTGGTCGCAGCCGGTAAATTTCATCACGAAGGCAAAACCCATACTGGCGCATATCGCTTTAATAAGCCCCGCCTTAGTCATATACGAGGTAAAGGCGCCCAGCCCGTCCAGGGGCTTTAAACAAAGCACGCACAGCACCAAACCCACGCCGATAAGCACGGTTTTAGTATCCTTTTTCATGATTAGCAAAGCGACGACTGCAACGATACCCGCAAGCGCCAAAAATAACCTAAACGTCTGCACGATAACTCCTTTTAAATTTTAAATTTACTTCCCACGACGATGCGCGAGATCTCTTTTTTATACTCGAATTTCAGCACGTCCGCATGCCCCATCACCTCGCACTCGTTTCCGTTTATCAAAAACGCGCTGCCCTCGGGCATAGCATAGACGCTGTCGTTTTGATTGACGATCAAAAACTCCTCCAGCCGCTCCTCCCTGCTCTCGCCGTTGTGGTTTGAAATTTTGCCGCTTATGAAGTGCGGATTGATCTGATACGGAAAGATCCCAAGAGCCACCGGCGAGGGCGGAAAGACGATCGGCATATCGTTGGTAGTCATCATCGTCTTGCCTGCGACGTTTGCGCCGGCAGACCAGCCGAAATACGGCGTGCCGCCGTCTACGGCGTCTTTGATCGCGCCTAAGAGATCAAATTTATAAAGCTCATTTAGCAGCACGAAGGTATTGCCGCCGCCGATGCAGATCGATTTGGCGTTTTTAACGGCGGCTTTCATATCGGAAAAGTGGTGAATCGATCTGATATTGTTGCTCTCCAAGCAGTCCGCGACCTTCTGCTCGTATTGCTCGCTTGTGCGCCTAACGCCTGCAAACGGAATGAATAAAATTTCATCCTCCCATAACCTGCCTAAAAATTCCCTGATCCACCCCTTGCAGTGGTTCAGATAGCCGCTGTCTTTGTAACTGGAAGCGCTTAGAAGTAGTACTTTTTTCATGCCGCCTTCCTTAAGCTTTGCCGTTTAGCTTATACGCGCAGCGCAGATACACGTCCACCCCAGCAAGCAGCGAGTCCTCGTCGAAGTCAAATTTGGCGTTGTGATGCCCCGCCGCAAGCGTCGTGCCGATCATCAGATATCCGCTCTTGCCGCCCGCATCCTGCACCGAGCGCATAAAATGCGCAAAATCCTCGCACGCGCCGAAATTTAGCTCCTTTACGATCTTATCGTTATCGATAAACGGCGACGCCTTCGCCGCATCCTCGTAAAGCTGCGTGGTGGCCTCGTCGCTATCGCCGCCTGCGGTGCCGCCCGTAACCTGCACGTCGTAGCTGACGCCGTAAATTTTAGAAACGCCCTCCACTATGTCCATGCATTTGGCCTTCATAAACTCATTCAGCTCCGTGCTTTCGCCGCGCGTCTCGCATGCAAGATAGCCGTTGGGCGCGATAACGTTGCGTCCTTCGCCCGCGCGCAGCACGCCGACGTTGATGCGCGTGACGCCGTCTGCGTGCCTCGTGATGCCGTGCATATCAAGCGCCATCTCGGCTGCGGCGAGCAGGGCGTTGGCTCCGTTTTGCGGCGCACCCGCTGCGTGAGCGGACTTACCCTTTAAATTTACGTCAAATTTAGTGGTCGCAAGCAGCTTTTTGGTACCGCAGATGATGCCTCTCATCGTGGTCGCCTGAAAGCCGATATGACCGCCCAGCAAGTAATCCACGCCCTTGGTAACGCCCGCAGCTTCCATACCCACGGCGCCTCTGGTGCCCTCCTCGGCGGTTTGGAAGATAAATCTAAATTTACCGCTAAAATCGTCTAGGCTCTGCGCGATCAGCTTTGCTAAAGCAAGCCCCATCGTGATATGCCCATCGTGCCCGCACGCATGCGTAATGCCGCTGATGTCGGAGCGAAAGCCCTCCTTAAAAGGGCGGTGATCCGCGTCCGTGCTCTCGGTCACGTCCACGCCGTCTATGTCAAATCTAAAAGCGACCGTCTTGCCCGCGCGCCCCGTGTTAATTTCGGCAACTAGACCCGTTAGCCCGTCCTCCATCGCATCAAGAAATTTTACCTGATCCGCGTTTAGCAGCTCTTTGGCGCGCTGCTTCGCCTTCTCGCAG
Organism: uncultured Campylobacter sp.; assembly: GCA_900539505.1. Taxonomy (GTDB): domain Bacteria; phylum Campylobacterota; class Campylobacteria; order Campylobacterales; family Campylobacteraceae; genus Campylobacter_B. Next base: position 24,037 of record UQCL01000023.1, read on the forward strand.
GCATCCTTGCTGCCTACGCCCTGTCTGGCTTCGGCCTTTACCACCTCGCGACCGAGCTTTATCTCATAGCCCAGGCGCTGCATACGATCTGCGATAACCGCGGTCGTAAAAAAGGTAAACCAGCCCGTTTCGGGATGCGAGTGGAAAAACCTGCGATCCCCGATCATCTCGCTTTTTAGCGCCTCTACTTTTTGTGCGATAGCATCCATCTTCTCTCCTTTATTTTTTAGCTAAGCTTAACATCGCCGCAGCCAAAACCTTCGTAGCGGCAAACGCGTCGTGCCAGTTTATGCTTTCATTTACGTTGTGGCTGATGCCGTCCTTGCACGGCACGAAAAGCATCCCCACGCGATCCGCAAGCTCCGTCATATTCATCGCGTCGTGTCCCGCGCCGCTAGGAAGCCTTAGGCTTGGAATTTTAAGCTCGCCGGCACAGCTCTCAAGCAGATTTATCATCTCCTCGCTTAGCTTTACGGGGCGATCTTTGATGAGATTTTTTAGTTCAAATCTGCACCCTCTGCGAGCGCAAATTTCATCTATCGCCGCGCAAATTTTATCGTCCGCCGCCCCAAGCGCATCCTCATCGATATCGCGTATATCAAGACCTAGTGTGCAGGAGCCGGGGATTACGTTTAGCACGCCGGGTATCGCATTTGCATAGCCCGTCGTCGCTACCGTGGTTTTGCCCGCCTTGGCGATCCTCTCCGCGCTTAAAACGATCTCGCTCGCGCAAGCTAGGGCGTCACAGCGCATATCCATCGGCGTAGCGCCGCTGTGATCGGCTCTGCCCTCGATCCGTAGCTCGTATCGCACTGGCGCGGCGATACCCGTGACGACGCCTACGGGGATGCCGCGTCGCTGCAATACCGGTCCCTGCTCGATATGAAGCTCGATATAGCTATGAAAGCTGGATTTGGGCAGGATGCAGCTTTTTAAATTTGCGGGATTTAGCCCGAAACCCTGCATCGCGTCAAACAGCGAAATTCCGTCTTTATCCTTTAGCTCGCCCAGCCGCTGCCGCGAAAGCCTGCCGCTGATTATCTTGCTGCCTACGGTCGCCATTTTAAAGCGGCTTGATTCCTCACAAACAAAGACGATGAGCTCTAGCGGTCGCGCAAGCTTTTCGCCGCTATCTCGCACCGCGCGGATCGCCTCCAAAGCCGCCATGACGCCTAGCGTGCCGTCGTAAAAGCCGCCCTGCGGCACGCTATCGATATGCGAGCCAGCACTTACGGACGGCAAATCGGGATTGCTGACGTCGCTAAATTTAGAGAAAATATTGCCCGTATCGTCGATTTTGATCTTGAAATTTTCTTTTTGAAGTAGAGATATGAGGAAGTCGCGCGCCTCTTTGTCCTCGCGCGAAAATGCAAGCCGCGTAAGCCCGCCGCCCGCCAAAGCCCCGAAGCGGCTTATCTGCTCGAACTCGCTTTTAAGGCGCTGCATGTTTATCTCCATAAATTCCCCTTTTCTTAAAAATTTATGTGTACGGCATTTTAATATTAAATTTATATAACAAAGCTGAAATTTACCTATCGCGGCGGCAAATAGGGCGCCAAAACGGCACGCGAGCAGAGCTGTTTTAAAATAGCGTTTAAATTTCATTTTGCCTTTTAGGCTTTAAAATCTCGACGAGCCTGCTTAACTTCAGACTAAACGGATATAATTACCGCAAAATTTAACGAGGAGCAAGGATGGAACAGGGCTCGCTAGAGGGGCTTTATGAAAAGCTAAATGAGCTTAAAAGCGTGATAGATAAGGAGGAGTGTCTATTTGACGCAATAAAAGACGCTGTAGAGGCGGAAAATTTCGAATTTGCCACGCAAATTTGCGACTTTGTTTTAAATGATGAATTTGAAAAATTCGGCGCGGTTTTAAGAACCAGAGCGCTAATGTGGCTCACGAACTACATCGCGCAAAATTTAAAAGAAAGCGAATACCCGAATTTCGGCGACTTTACGGACTGCCTATGGAAATTTAAATGGATCGTCTCGGGCGTCGCCAAAAGCTCTATAATCGAAAAGGAGCTCATAGACGAGGTGAACGAGGCGATGCTGTTTTACTACGAGCGCATGGAGCTCTCGCTGGCTGCCTACTACAAGGCCTTGATGAATCAAAACATCGTCATGGGCGATGCTAGAGAGGCGAAGGCAAACTACGAGCTCTGGAAAAAGCTCGCCAAAGACGATATGGCCGACTGCGAGGCGTGCGAAGCAAGCGATGAGATCGCGTATTTAAATTTTATCGGCGAGCACGCAGCGGCGCTGGAGCTTGCCGCACCGATACTATCGGGCGAGCTAACCTGCTCCGAGGTGCCGCACATAACCTACGCGCCGATACTTTTTAGCATGATAGCGCTAGGCAGGACCTGGGAGGCGAAAACCCTGCTACCCAAGGCCGCGGCGACGATCGAGTCAAATCCTCGCGTGATAAATCAGATCGCCCCGCTAATCGAGATCGCCGTTAGACTGGATGAGCGCGAGACGGCTCTAAATTTGGCGCGCAAGTACTCCGCGGCGATCCTTGAGGGCAACGACGATCTAAACGACCTGCGATTTTTCATCGCAGTTAGCGCGTTCGGCGATGAGAGCGACTACAAAACGGCTTTGGAGCTGGCGGGCAAATTTGACTCTAGAAATCAAAACTTTTACTACGCCGATTATCTAAGTAAATTTTACAAGGAATTTGGGGGTTGAAATTTTATAATTTAAAAATCTCGCGCACTTTGCCTGAGAAGCAGAGCGCTATTTCTCAAGCACGTACGGCGCGATAGTTTAAAATTTGCAGCTCGATACTACTTCGCGCTCGCAACGGCAAGCGCGATAAAATTTGCGCCGAACGGACGCGGGCAGCTCGTGCGGTAAATTTTATACCGCTTACTCGCGCACGGCGGCAGCCGGTCATCAAGATATGCGACGCAACACGCATATGTCATAAATCTTAAATTTTATTTGGTGGGATGAGAACAAAAACGCCACAGCAGCCCACATCATCCGCTAAACCGCGCGGACGGAAGCGAATATCTGCGGCGGCAGGATGTGCGTTCTAAATTTAGCCGCCTTGGTCGACGTAAAATCTAAATTTAAACCCGGCCTAGCGCTGATCTCGCAGTGAAAACACGCACAAATCGCAGCGTATCTCATGCTACTACTCAATTTAGCGGCAAATTTAATAGTGGTTTTAAAAGCGCGGTACGACGAAATTTTAAAGTAAAATTTCGAATAGAATTTAAAATTTAGGAATTCAAATAAAGCTTTAAAATTCCAAGAGAATTTCACTCTCTGGAATTTTAAAGCTTTAGCGTTAGCATGTAGAAAAATTCAAAGCAGTGATTAAACCAGAAAAACATTAAGACTGTTATACTTTGACTCTAAACATTGCCTATACATTTTTTCACAAACTCAAAACCAAGTGGCGTAAGCGTTGTTTTATTATATCCGATCGGTATAGTACCGGTACCTATTAAAACTTGGCTAGGGATGTCTGATTGTGTTATTAATCCTAATCTCATAAGAGAGCTTATGTTGAAAACAAAGCGATCTTCATCTATATCTAAATGTTTTAAAATTTCATTTTTTACGACTACTGCTTTAAGAACTCTGTCTAAGCTAGGGTATTCTCTTTTATTGATTATAACTTCATAGTAAAATTTTAATATTTTTGCTTGCACAGGAGTTATCTCTTTTAATACTGTCTCTTATACACATCTGACGCTGCCGACGATCTTACGCG
>UQCL01000024.1 GCA_900539505.1 uncultured Campylobacter sp.
TTTATAAAATTTTTTAAATTTCTGCGTCGAAATTTTAAAATTCCTAACTTTTTCAAAATAAATTTTAAATTTCGCAAACTCCATTGCCATAGCCATTTGCGTGGCAAAATTTTATCGCGCAAAAGCGCTTGTTACCAATCGTTAACCCCCCCCCTATCATTCCGCAGTTGTTTTGCGTACGGTGGTTTGCATGCATAAGACTCGTTTTGTACGCCGTAGCCGCAGGTGCAGTTGCGCCGCGCGCAGTGTGCACCTTAGCATCTCTTAGCGCTTTGCTGCGCCATAGTATTTCGGCGCATCTTTCCGCGCGAGTTACGAAAATACTCTACAAAACGGGTGGGAGAGGCTGTGTGAGCTGTCTGAGGTAGACGGCTCGCTTGATTTGCATAATTTATAAAGAGGTAAAATATGCGTATTTTAGGCAGCATTATTTGGTTTTTTGTGGGCGGTTGGATCTTGGCTATTTTAACTTATTTGTCGGGTTTAGTCCTTAACTGTTTGAGTCGGACTACTTCCGCGGGATTAGGTCTTATAGAATACGGCGAATTTCTATTTTTACCCTTCACCAACGACATGGCGCGTAAAAATAAAAGCTCGCTTGCCGTTGCCGCAGAGTCGCTACAAAACTGCGAATACGACGTAACGCCCCAAAAAGTATCCGTAGCGACGATAATAGCTACAGTTTGTATCGTAGCGATTGCCTTGCCTGCAGTAGCGATTGCGGAACCGGGGCTGACTACTAGAGATGATGCGGAGATCTCTAAGTTGGCGACAAATTTAATTACCGTTAAATACGATCTGGACGCCTACTATATCTCTCAAGGCAAATTCACATCCGATTTTTTGGTTATGACGAATGTTCCGCTAGAGCCCAACGGAGCGAATTCCGCATATCTTAAAAGCACAAAGGGAGATAAATGCTTCCTAATCAGCGTGGACGGCGAAAATAAAACGATCACCATCGCAAAAGGTCCCGATGCCGAAAATAATATCTGCCGGGGAGCGTATGAATTACCGGGAGTCCCTAAAATGCTATCGGAGCCTATTCAAGTAAAAAGCTATTAATTTACGCGATTTGCGAGCGGATTAGATTTATCGCGGCGGATTTAAGAGCTGGAATTTATATAAATTTTGTCTTAAATTTACGCCGCCTTGTGCGCACGAAAGTGATCTGATTGGAAATCAGATAAAGTTGCGCGCTTTGGTGTGAAATTTAGCCACGATTTGGACGGATCTAGGCGCCATAAAATTACGCGGTTAGAATTTTAACGCCGTTTTAAGATTATTTTTGTAAAATCACGTTTCTTTTTTACCGCTGGCGGGCTCATAGCTCAGTTGGTTAGAGCATCCGGCTCATAACCGGATGGTCCTAGGTTCAAGTCCTAGTGAGCCCACCACCACAAAATTTCGGCTTTTCACTGCATCAAAATTCTCAAAATTCTATAAAATTTCATGCGTCGTTTTTCCTTTGAAATTCCGCTTCATAACTTCAAAAGACAAAGCTTGCCGCATAATTTCAGCTTTAAAATTTGGTTAAGCTCGCAATTGAATTTTCAAATTTAACTTTCATTTGGCGACCGATTAAATTTTATTTTATGGCAAGTTGCGGTAGAATTCCGTTAAAATTCTTAGTGCAGGGAGATGTCCATGTCAGAAAATCAAACGAAAAAAGGCGGAATTTTAGCTTTTTATTTTAACTCAAGTTTGCTTTGGCGCATCATTATCGCTTTAGTGTTGGGCTCTGCGATCGGTATGTTGCTACCTAAAAATATGCCGGTGGGCGATACCACGTGGGTGGCGATTTTAACGCCTTTGGGAGATCTTTTCGTGCGGCTTTTAAAGATGATCATGGTGCCAATCATCATCTGCTCGCTCATCGTAGGCACTAGCAGCATCTCGCCCGCGCACCTGGGTAAAGTAGGCGTTAAGGCGATCATATTTTACGCTATAACTACGCTTTTTGCGATCGTCATCGGCCTAGCGTGTGCGTTTATATTTTCTCCAGGTAGCGGGCTTGATCTAAGCGATGCGTCCAAGGCCGTCGAAAAGGCAGCGAACGCGCCTAGTATGAGTAAAATTTTGCTTAATATAATTCCTACGAATCCTTTTGATTCCATAGCCAAGGGCGAAATTTTGCCGATCATCGCGTTTTGCTTATTTCTTGGCGTAGGGCTTGCGTTTTGCCGCGACAGTAGTGATGCTCGTATTAAAAATTCCGCTGATACGGTTTATAATTTTTTCGATGGAATGAGCGAAATTATGTTTAAGGTCGTGCATTGGGTGATGCAATACGCACCAATTGGCGTTTTTGCGCTAATGTTTGTAGTGTTCAATAAAAGCGGTATCGAGGCTTTCAGCTCGCTATTAAATGTCACGATTACCCTATACGTAGGACTTGCGATTCAAGTATTTGCGGTTTATTGCGTTATTTGTATGCTTATCGGAGTTAGCCCGATTAAATTCCTTAAAAAAGTGCGTCCGCCGATGCTTACGGCTTTTGTTACCCGCAGCTCCAACGGCACGCTTCCGATTACGATGCAAACCGCCGAAGATATGGGAATTCCAAAGGCGATATACGGCTTTGTTTTGCCCGTGGGTGCTACGGTGAATATGAACGGCACGACCGTGTATTTGGGCGTGTGCACGCTCTTTATCGCTAATGCTTGCGGTATCGATCTAAACAGCAGCCACTACCTCACGATCATCATCACTTCGATGCTTGCGGCGATCGGAACTGCCGGAGTTCCGGGAGCCGGTGCGCTGATGTTGCTTTTAGTGCTCGAATCTATCGGCGTCAAGGTAAGCGGTAACGTAGCGATCGCTTACGGAATGATTTTGGGCATTGACGCGATTTTGGATATGGGGCGAACTTCGATGAACGTAACGGGCGATGTCGTGGCGTCGATCTACGTCGCAAAGAGCGAAAACGAAATGGATATGAGTAAGTGGGAGAATTAACCCAATTAAAATTTAGAAAGGACGAGCTATGAAAAGAGTTGGGATTATCGGTGGAATGGGACCTTTGGCGAGTGCGGATCTGTATATGAAGATCATAGAAGAGACCGCTGCGGGCAGCGATCAAGAAAATATTCCGCTTGTAATCGATAGTTATCCGCAGATTGAAGATCGCACGGCATTTATCTTAGGCAAAGGTGAAAATCCGCTTCCGCGCCTAAGCGAGAGCGCCGTTAGGCTCAAAAATGCAGGCTGCAAGGCGTTTGCGATGGCGTGTAACACGGCGCATTTTTTCGCAGACGATGTAGAAGCTGCGGCGGAAATCCCGCTAATTCATATCGCCGAGGTCACCGTAAAAGCGATCCGCAAAAATTATCCAAACGCCCATAAAATAGCTGTGCTAGCCACTATTGGTACAAAAAAAGCTAAAATTTACGACGATCCACTCAAAGAAGCGGGGCTAATCAGCGTGGAGCTTGGCGAAGAAAATCAAGCGATTTTGATGGATTGTATCTACAAAGGCGTTAAGGCGGGCAAGACTGCCGAATACGTGGGGGCTTTTGAGAATTTGCTAGGCAAAATCGATGCTGATATTTATGTCGTTGCCTGCACTGAGCTGCCGCTATTTTTGCCGTTAATCAAAAGCGATAAAATTTTCGTCGATCCTACTAGAGAGCTTGCTAAAGCGATCGTGGAATTCTCAAGATCATAGAGCCGTAAGGCTTTGCAAGCGGAATTTTAAACCGCAAAATTTTATGATAATTTAAGTCATAGAATTTTGCGGAATTGCGTTAGCTCAAAATTCCATCGAGGCGGAATTTTATAATAGTGGAATTTCATCACAGCATTTTAAACTTAAAATTTTGTCAAAATTTAATCCGCAAGATCCAGAATGTAAAACCTCCGAAGTAAAATTCCGTAACAAAATTTACTCGTAAAATTTCGTGCTGAAATTTAAGCTAAAATTCCACTAAATTTGACCGTTTCTAAAGCCCGAATTTACTATAATCGCTTCAACCGAAAAAAGGATCAAAATGAGCGACTACACCCACCTGCACCTTCACACCGAGTATTCGCTGCTAGACGGCGCGAATAAAGTAAGCGAGCTCGCCGAGCTTTTGCAGAGCCGCGGCACTAAGGCGTGCGCGATCACCGACCACGGCAATATGTTCGGCGCGATAGACTTTTATCAGACGATGAAAAAGCACGGCATCAAGCCGATCATCGGTATCGAGACCTACCTGCACAACCACGACGATATCGGCGATAAAAGCGACCGCCAGCGCTACCACTTGATACTGCTTGCCAAAAACGAGACGGGCTATAAAAATTTAATGTATCTTAGCTCGCGCGCGTTTTTGGACGGCTTCTACTACTATCCGAGGATCAATAAAAAAATTTTAAAAGAGCACAGCGAGGGGCTCATCTGCTCCTCGGCATGCCTGGCGGGCGAGGTGGAATTTCATCTAAATAGAAGCGAGCGAAATTTAAAGCGCGGCGCGGGCGGCTACGAAGCGGCGAAAAAAGCGGCGCTTGAGTATAAAGAAATTTTCGGCGAGGATTTTTATCTCGAGATCATGCGCCACGGCATCGGCGAGCAGTTAAACGTCGATAAGGATCTCATCCGCCTCTCGCGCGAAATCGGCGTCAAGATCATCGCCACGAACGACGCTCACTATGCGCGCAAGGACCGCGCCAAGGCTCACGACGTCTATCAGTGCATCTCGATGGGCAAGACGATCAACGACGGCGACCGCCTAAAACACGTCGTTTCGGAATTTTACGTAAAAAGCGACGAGGAGATGAGGCGGCTTTTTGCGGACATTCCCGAAGTGATCGAAAACACCGCCGAGATCGTGCAAAAATGCAATCTCAAATTTGCCTTCGACGAGAAGGACTACGCGCCCACGCCGCCGAATTTTAAATTTACGATCGAATACGCCGCTAGGCTCGGGCTTTCGCTGCCACAGCCCTCGGAGCGCTATAGCTTTGCAAACGATGATTTTTTATTCGATCATCTCTGCCGCGAGGGGCTTAAAGAGCGCCTTAAATTTATCAATCCACAGAAACACGAAATTTATCGCGAGCGCCTGGAAAAGGAGCTTGCCATTATTAAAAACATGCATTTTTCGGGCTATATGGTAATCGTGCAGGATTTCATCAACTGGGCGAAAGATCACGATATCCCGGTTGGCCCAGGTCGCGGCTCTGCGGCGGGTAGCATCTGCGCGTATGCGCTTCGCATTACTGATCTCGATCCGATCCCGTATAATCTGCTTTTCGAGCGATTTTTAAACCCGTCGCGTATCTCGATGCCCGACATCGATGTGGATTTTTGCCAGGCGCGCAGAGGCGAGGTGATCGACTACGTCATCGATCAGTACGGCAAATACAACGTCGCGCAGGTTGCGACCTTTGGTAAGCTACTCGCGCGCGGCGTTATTCGCGACGTGGCTCGCGTCTGCGATATGCCACTTTCGCAAGCCGATAAGATGGCGAAGCTGATCCCAGACAAGCTCGGTATCACGCTTACGCAGGCTTACGACGCCGAGCCGAAGCTGAAAGAATTTATCGACGCAGATCCGATCGCACAGCAGGTTTGGGAGTTTGCGCTGGGCCTTGAAGGGCTCAATCGCAACGCGGGCATGCACGCTGCGGGCGTTGTGATCTCAAACGAGCCGCTGTGGAACAAAGCGCCGCTATTTAAGCAGGATAAGGGCGAGGATGCGCGCCTGGTCACGCAATACACCAAAAACTATCTCGAGGACGTCGATCTGATAAAATTTGACTTCCTGGGTCTAAAAAACCTCGATGTGATCGATAATGCCGCTAAGCTCGTCAAGCGCCGCTACGGTCGCGATATCGTCTGGGAGGAGATCGATTTTAACGACCGCAAGACCTACGAGACGATTCAAAGCGGCAACACGCTAGGGATTTTCCAAATCGAGGGCGCGGGCATGCAGGATCTGGCGATGAACCTGCGCCCCGACCGCTTCGAGGATATCATCGCGATGATCTCGCTCTACCGCCCGGGACCGATGGATCTAATCCCTGATTTTATCAGGATCAAACATGGCGAGCTAAAAGCAAGCTATATTTTCCCCGAGATAAAAGAAATTTTAGAGCCAACATATGGCATCATCGTCTATCAAGAGCAGGTCATGCAGATCGTGCAGAAGGTGGGCGGCTTTAGCTTGGGCGATGCCGATCTGGTGCGCCGCGCGATGGGCAAGAAGGATGAAAAGAAGCTTGCCCACATGCGCGAGCAGTATCTAAACGGCGCCAAAGAGCTGGGCTTTGACGTAGCTAAGGCGGATGAGCTATTTGATCTGATTATGAAATTTGCCTCCTACGGCTTTAACAAATCCCACGCCGCGGCGTATTCGATGATCACCTTTCAGACGGCGTATCTTAAGACCTACTATCCGGCGGAGTTTATGGCGGCGCTGCTTACTTCGGAGGAGGGTAATACCGATAAAATTTCAAAGTATATCGACGAGGCTAGCCGCCTGGGTATCGGGCTTTTGCCGCCGTCGATCAATCAAAGCTTAAGAGGCTTTAGCGTCGTGGACGACGAAAATTCCAAATCGGGCACCTCGATCATCTACGGCCTCGGCGCGATTAAGGGCGTGGGCGGTGCCGCGATCGAGAATATCTTAGAGCTTCAAAGCGAGGCTAAATTTCAAAGCATCGACGATTTTGCTTCGCGCGTGGATAATTTCCGCGTCAATAAAAAGGTCATCGAGTCGCTGATCTACGCAGGCGCGATGGATTGTCTGGGTAAGAGCCGCCTGGCGATGATTCAAAACATGGAAAATATCCTAGACGTGATGAAAAAGATCACCGAGATTAAAAAGGACGCCGCAAGCTCGCTTTTTGGCGAGGATGAGGATATGACGAGCGGCATGAGCGTAAGCTTCGTCGATACCGATAAGGAATTTCCGCAGGGCGAAATTTTAAAATTTGAGCAGCAGACCGTGGGCGTGTATCTCTCGGGGCATCCGCTGGATGATTACAAAGAGGAGATGGACGGCATTGACTACACGCTATCCTCGGCGTTTAGCGAGATCGAGGGCGATAGCGCCGAGGTGCTTAGCGTAGGGCGGATCGAGGATCTGTCCACGCGCATGACGAAAACGGGCAAAAAAATGGGGATTTTAAACGTGCTTGATCTGCACGGCAGCTTCGAGCTTGCGGTGTTCGATAACGCGCTAAAGGCGATCGAAAACTTAAGCCCGCAGGAGCGGGAGCGCCCGTACGCTTTTATGATCAAAATTTCAAAAAGCGCGGTTGGCGGCGCAGCGTATCAGCTGTCGTTTCTTTCGATGATGAGCCTGCAAAACGCTCGAGATGCGAGCTTCCGTCCGCACGCGGGAGTATTTTTGAGCGAGAATCCACTCAAAGCCTACGCCGCGCAGCTTGGAGCGATTGCACATACTAAATCGAACGAATTCGACGAACTGGTGGGCGACGAGGATGCGAGCGTTAAAATTTTATGCGTCGGCAAGATCGAAAACGTCCACACCCGCACGACTAAATCGGGCAAGCAGATGGCAAATCTCACGGTGCTTGATCTTGCGGGCAGCTTCGAGATGAGCGCATTCGGCGATATTTGCGATGCGGTCACTGCGCTAACGGATGCGCAGCTGGAGCGCCCGATGGCGTTTTGGGCGCGGCTTAGTAAAAATACATCCCCTTACGGCGGGAAATTTCAAATTTATTTGGATGAAATTTTAACCCTAGATGCCGCGCAGAATATCAACGGCTACGCGCCTAGTAAGGTGCGAGGTTTCGGCGGTAGGGAGCGCGGGGGCTTTAACGGCAGCAATTTCGGCTCCAGCAGAAACTTTGGTGGCGAACGAAGCGGCGGAGGAAATTTTGCGGAGCAAAGGGGCGGGTTTACTGCGGAGGATCCCGCCCTTAAGGCGCGCAAAGAGCGCGAGGCACAGCGAAAAAACGCGCAAGATTTCGAGTTTGAGCTAAATTTGGGCGAGCTAAATCGCGAGAAAATTTATAAAATTTACCATCTCGCCTTTTGCGACACGGCGCTGAAAAACACCAAGCGGCTGATTCTGCGAATCCGCAACGGCAGCGAGGTGCTAGTTTATCCGACCGAATACATCGTGAGCGATAATTTTACCGAAAAGGTGCGCGAAATTATCGCGGCGTAAGCGCGGCTCTCTCGCCGCGCTAGGTCGGTTAAAATTTTTATTCTTGCTTGTTGCGCCGCACGCAAGCGGTATCTGAGTGCGCAGAGAGCCTAGACTTTGGCGCGGTTGCGATAAGAGGCAAGCTGTTTGTCCTGCCCGAAAATATAGGTGATAATGCCACCTGTGTGGGCTTTGTAAGCCTTATGAAGCAGTTTTTCAAATGTCGCCGCAGCAGGGATCGATCCGTACGTGCGGCTTGTGGAGTTCTAAGTGGCTGAGATGCGGGCGGCTAGCATCTTGATTTTGGCGCTAAGCTGTTTCATATACTTCATGAGTAGCGCCCCGATTAAATTTCGCACGATTTTGAGCGGCGAAATTTCGTGAGTTGAAAATCCGAAATTCTGTCGTTTCCAAGCCGTGGGAACTTGAGCCTAAATTTAGAACTTGCAAAATTTTGAAATTTTACGGCGTGAAATTGTGGAGCGAGATTTTGGAATTTTGAAATTCCGAGCCGTGGAGTTTTAGAATTTCGGAATTCTGCGAGCTGTAAATTTAGGCTAAATTTTAAAATTTATAGCGATAGAATTTTAAAATTTTGCGTTGCGCAGCTCGACAGCGCCTCCACTTCTTGATAAATCAAATTTGCAAGCTGGTTTAAATTTAAGAAGCGTGGTTGCCGCCATAAAATTCTATACGCAGCAGAGGTTTTTTAAACGACAGCGTGCCAAAACGGCTATGATCGCTCACGCAAAATACGCCGCGCTGGTCCCAAATACCGTGCGGCGGGCAAGCAGGCATTACGCGATCGCGCGGGCTAGTTTATCTCGCAGGTTTAAAATTTCATCGCGTTTTAGCACGAAGCTGTTTTTGTTGGCGATGAGGTGCGCGGAGCTTTGCATTATGGTTTCTGCGGGTTGCAGCCCGTTTTGCTTCATCGTAGCGCCGGTCTCTACGACATCGACGATAGCGTCGGCAAGCCCTATGAGCGGGGCTAGCTCGATCGAGCCGTAGAGTTTGATGATATTTACGGCGACGGCCTTGGAGGCGAAGTATTCGCGAGTGATGTTGGGCATTTTCGTAGCGATTTTTAGGCTCGGAGCGCCGTAGTTTAGCTGGGTACCCGCATGCACGCCCACGCAGACGCGACATTTTCCGATTTTAAGATCGAGCAGTGTAAGCACGTCCGGGCGATGCTCCTCAAGCACGTCAAGCCCCACTACGCCGATATCTGCCGCGCCTCCCATAACGTAAGTAGGGATATCTTGGTTGCGGACGTAGAGGAATTTAAAATCCCCCTCTTGCATTATGAGTTTGCGATCCTCGAAGGCAAAATCAAGCCCGAAGATGGTTTTGAAAATTTTGAGCGTATCGTCGGCTATGCGGCCTTTTGGTAGCGCTATGGTTATCATGCTAGCCCCTTTTTTGCGATCAAGCTTACCATCGATTTAAAGATCAGATCCTTTTCGTAGATCGAGTTGCGAAAATACCGCATCAGATAGGCTCCGTCACCGCCAGTGAAGTAAATTTTATTATTGCCCGCGATGTTTTCGATCGTAAGCACGATAGGCTTTAAAATCCCGTAGTTTACGGCGTTTACGGTCTTTTGCGGTAGCGGGTCCAGATCGATATTGGTTGAAAGCGTAACATCCAGCACGGGCGCGATGCTCGCGAACGACTTTAAAAGCGTGCCGATACCAGGCATTATAAATCCGCCTAGGTGTGAGCTTTTAAACATCAAATCCACGGTGATCGCGCTGCCCGCATCGACGACGACGCCCGTCGTCACCGCCGAGCACGCCGCTATGCGGTCGATCCCAAGCCCGCGGTAGGCGGTTTTTAGCTCAAAGTGCGGCGCGAGATCGACAAACAGAGGGTTTTTCAGCTTTTTTTTCACGCTTTCATTGACGCTAATGAAAAAAATTTGCTCCTTTGGCTCGTACCTCATAAACTCCACTACGGGCATACTTTGCGTTACGCCGCCTTTATAAAATTTAACCCTGGAATTTCCTATGTCACACAAAAGCATAGAGGCTAAATCCGTTTTCTTTTAAAAATTTCGCGCTTTTAGAGCACATCTGCGAGTTGTAAAACAGTGCGCGCTTTTTCACGACCTTGCCTAGGCTTGCGCTAATGTCGCTTGCGAGCGAGAGCAGAAATTCCGCGTCACGCATTACAAAGCGAGATTTTGCGTCACGCATAAACAAAAGGACGTTGTAGCTTTTCAGATCCACGCCGAAATACGCGCCGTATGATCGCGAGCGCGTGAAACTCGCGATATCTAGCGTTTGGAATTTTTGAAGCAAGAGCCCTTCGCGAACGCAAAGTTTTGAAATTTTATCTAGCATCAAAATTTAAAATTTTATCGTCGTAGTAAAATGAGCTGCCTGCGATAAAGGACTTATCATCGAACTCGCCATTTAGCTCGTAGATCGCTTGTCCCTCTAAATTTTCGTCCACGCGGATGACGTAGCCATTACGCTCGATGATATACAAATAGCCGCCGCTAAGTAGTGCGCCACTAAATTGCGCGAAGGTGAATTTGCGCGATTTGATCAAATTTAGCCCGCGATCGAGTAGCTCGACTCTGCCGTCTTTTAAGAAAAGATAAATTCTATCGCCGCTAAAAATCACGTCTTTGATGTCTACGTTATGGTTTTTATTGCCCGCAGGACTTACCAGCATTAGCCTAGTGGCAGTTACGGCGTAAAGGTTATCGCCTTTGTTTTCTAAGGCGATAATGTTGTTAAAAAACGGCTGGTTGCTTACGACGAAATCGCGTGCCGAGCGCCCGCCTACGTTTTCTGCGATGCTGACTAGTCCGTCTAGCGCAGGATAAGCGATAAGTTGGTTGATAAATATTGGTGACGCTACGCGCGAATCAATTGCGAATGCATCGCCGACTTTATGATCGAGTACCACTGCGCCCGAACTTAGCTTGATAAGCATAATCGAATCATCGCTCATGACTAAAGCCAAATCATCGCCGCGTATATTTGCACTGAGCGCTTGTCTGCCGAGGGCTTTTTCAAATTTTACGGCGCCTGTGCCACTAACTACTTTAAGCGTGCCATTGATGTCAGTTACGACGAAATTTCCGTCATATTCGCCTAAAAATTTCTCACTTTTTAAGATTTTGAAATTTTTCACCAAGCCGTTTTTAGAGATGACTTCGCCGTCTTTTAGCGTAGCACCATCTTTACTAATCGCTACGATTTCTGATGGCAGTGAGCCGTTAAATTTCATATCACCTGTGATGTTTTCGTCGCTAGGTTCGAAATACTGGCGCTTCGTCGAGCAGCCTAAAAATAAAAACGATAGTAAAAGCGTAAATATCAGCGTTTTTTTCATTATTTATTGCCTCCATAGTGTTTCAAAGCAAGTGCGATTTGACGAACGGGTGAGTTGAGCGGAATTTTATCTAGCTCTGCGTGAGCTTGTTCGATTTTGCCCTCTTTTAGTAGGTCGTAGCCCTTAAGCAAAGAATCGTAATCGGCGAGTAGCACTCCGCCTTGTTTGCCGTTTTGTAGATTTATTATCTCTTTTAGCACAACATCGATGCCTTGGGTATTTTCTAGCGCCACTCGCTCGTCTGCAGAGCCGTTTTGCAAAATATAAAGAGCGTATAGATTTATATCTTTTTGCTTAAGCTCGGCTAGCTTAGCGTCGTCGCGCTTGTTAAGCAGCTCGTCATAGATCGCATTAGCACTTGCTATGCGGCGATCGCTTAGAAATTCATTTGCGTAATATCCGATAAATGCTACGATCAAAACCGCAGCCAAAAATATCAGCGGCTTTTTGTATTTTTTTACGAAAATTTCACTTTTTATGACGCTTTCTAGAAACTGCTCTTCTGTGCCAATCTCTTTTTTCACGCCTTCGATGTCGTCTTTTAAAGCCAAAACTTAGTCCTTTATTTGAGAAAATCGGCGTAATTGTAGCATAAAAAATTTTAAATACCGCCTAAGATAAAGAATTTTTATGATATAATGTCGCATTTATCAGAAAAAGGAAAGTTATGATAATAGACGATACCTTGCTAAGTAAGCTGGAAAGGCTATCCGCTCTTAAAATTCCGGATGCTAAGCGAGAAGAATTTAAAGGGCAATTAAATAATATCGTAGATTTTGTAGAAATTTTAAATGAGCTAGATTTACAAAGCGGCGAGGTGGCTATCACTACGCTAAAAGGCGGTACTCCGTTTCGCAAAGATATTCCACGCAAAAGCGACGTCGCAGAAAGCGTCTTAAAGCATGCTCCGCAGTCCGAAGGCGGCTACTTCGTAGTACCGAAAATCATCGATTGAAAGGAATTTTATGGAAGAAGTTCAAAGAAATTTAGTAGATATCGAAACCCTACTAAAAACCGTCGTTTTTAACAAAGCGAGCGACCTTCACTTAGTTTCGCGCTCGGCGCCTCAAATACGTATCGACGGAACGTTGCGCCCACTTGCCATGGATCCGCTTAAGGGCACGGATATCGAGTATATCTGCTACGCGCTCATTACCGATGCTCAAAAAAGTGCGCTCGAGGAAAATAAAGAGCTCGACTTTGCGATCGAGCTTCCTAATATCGGACGCTTTCGTGGAAATTACTACTACACTATGAACGGCGATTTGGCTGCTGCATTTCGTATTATTCCTATCGATATTCCTAGCCTGGACGATTTAAAAGCCCCTACGATTTTTAAAGAGGTAGTTAAGCACGAAAAAGGCATGATTTTGGTTACCGGACCTACGGGTAGCGGTAAATCAACTACTCTTGCCGCGATGCTAAACGAGATCAACGAAAAAGAGCGCAAGCACATCATCACCGTTGAAGATCCGGTTGAGTTCGTCCATACTAATAAAAAAGCGCTTTTTTCTCACAGAAATATTGGCACCGATACCCATTCCTACGCTAATGCGTTAAAATTTGCCTTGCGTGAGGACCCGGACATTATCCTTGTGGGCGAGATGCGTGATAGAGAAACTATCTCGATCGCCATTACCGCGGCTGAGACCGGCCACTTGGTATTTGGTACGCTACACACCAACTCCGCGATGCAAACGATCAACCGTATTATCGATAGCTTTGATGGCGGCGAGCAGCTCCAAGTGCGAAATATGCTCTCTGTATCGCTTACCGCGGTCATTTCGCAATCGCTTTTGCCAAAGCTTGGCGGTGGACGTATCGCGATCCATGAAATTTTGCTCAATAACAATGCCGTAGCGAATCTAATCCGCGAAAACAAGGTGCATCAGATTTACTCTCAAATGCAGCTAAATCAGCAATCTACCGGTATGATGACTCAAACTCAAGCGATGGTTAAAGCGATCCGTGCAAATCAAATTTCAAAAGACACGGCATTTAGGTATTCGACTAACCTACAAGAACTAATAGGCGTGGTGGGTGCTTGATGGAAGGTATTAATTGGTTCGACGTCGGCTGTTTAGTACTCGTAGTGCTCTTTGGACTTCGCGGCATCACTAATGGCATTGTAAAAGAAATTTTTGGAATTTTGGGTCTCATCGGCGGTCTTTTTGCCGCGATGCGTTATAAAACTATGGCGGGCGAGTGGATTGCAGCAAAAATTCCAGCTTTACAGAATGCAAACGGCGTGCTTTCAGGCGATACGACGCAGGTTCTCATCGGCTTTATCGCTGTGCTTTTTGGCGTATGGATCTCGTGTCTTATTATAGGCGAAATCATTTCAAAATTCTTTAAATGGAGCGGACTCGGATTTGTCGATAAGATCGGCGGCTTTGTGTTTAGCGTAAGTAAAATTTTCTTGATTTTTGCCGTTATTGTTACACTTGCAAGCGGTCCTATGTCGATGAATGAACAGACTAAAAAGTATTTTGAAAGTAGCAAAACTGCGCCGATTTTTTTAAAAATAGGAAACTGGATTTTAAATCTCAAAGACGATCCGAAGATCAAACAAAGCTTGGATTCTATCGGTTCTAAGATGGATGATAAGCTCTTAAAAGATCAGAATTCTACCGCCCGTATGAACTCGGATCAAAATCAAAGCACTGAACCTAGCGATTTTAACGCCAGTTCAGAAGTAAATTCTACAGAAAGGACAAAATTATGAATGCAAAAATCGAAAATTTAGAGTTTGACGCTCTAATCGTTGAGTTTAAAAAGGCGCTTGCCGCTAGCGGTTTAAAATATACCAAGCAGCGCGAGGTTTTACTCCGCACGCTTTATAACAATAACAAACATTTCACGCCCGAGGCGCTTCATAATGAGATCAAAGCGAAATTCCCTGAACTAAACGTAGGCATAGCGACGGTGTATCGCACCTTAAATTTGCTTGAGGATTCGGGGATGGCTACGTCGATCTCATTTGGCGCACAGGGCAAGAAATTTGAGCTTGCCAACAAGCCTCACCACGACCATCTAATCTGCAAAAGCTGCAATAAGATCATAGAATTTCAAGACGCCACTATTGAGCGAAAACAGCTTGCCGTCGCCAAAGAGCACGGATTTACGCTTACGGGACATATGATGCAGCTGTATGGAATTTGCCCTGAATGCGCGGCAAAAAGGAAGTAGATTGTTTGATAGCCAGTTAGAAATCCAAAGGATAGACAAGGCGTCGGAACTTCGGAATTTGGGGGCTAATCCCTATCCGCACTTTCTAAAAAAAGATATGAGCATAGCCGAGTTTAAAGAGAAATTCGGCTACATAAAAGATACCGAGGATAAAAAAGCGAGCGAGGAGGTAAGCCTTGCCGGAAGGTTAAAGCTAAAGCGCGTCGCGGGCAAATCCACCTTTGCAAACATAGAGGATCAAAGCGGCAATATTCAAATTTATTACTCGCGCGACAGCATCGGCGAGGAGGATTACGCTAAATTTAAGAAAAATCTTGAAGTGGGCGATATAATTTTGGTGCGCGGATATGCTTTCGTCACCCAGACGGGCGAGTTTTCGATACATGCCAGCAAAATAACGCTCGCGTCCAAAGCGATCTGCCCGCTTCCGGAGAAATTTCACGGCCTAACCGACATCGAGATGCGCTACCGCCAAAGATACCTCGATATGATAATGAACCCCGAGATCCGCGAGGATTTTATTAAGCGCTCGATCATCGTGAGCGAGATCCGCGGCTTTTTTGAGAAGCACGGATTTTTGGAGGTCGAAACGCCGATGATGCACCCTATCGCGGGCGGCGCGAACGCTAAGCCTTTCATCACGCACCACAACGCCCTAGACGTCGATCGCTACCTGCGTATCGCGCCGGAGCTGTATCTTAAGCGCCTCGTCGTAGGTGGCATGGAGGCGGTCTTTGAGATCAACCGAAACTTCCGCAACGAAGGTATGGATCTGACGCACAATCCGGAATTTACCAGCATAGAATTCTACTGGGCGTGGCATGATTATAACGACGCGATGAACCTAACTGAGGAGCTATTTAAAGCGCTGTTTAAGAGGCTCGGGCTGGGCGAAATTTTAATCTACGATGAGCGCGAGATCGATTTTTCAAAGCCTTTTGCGCGCATAAAGTATCTCGACGCGCTTACACAGATAGGCGGCATCGAGCCGCAGATCATAAATGATCGCGAAAAGATCATCGCAAAGCTCAAAGAGGACAGATTTGAAGTCAATGAAAAGCTCGATCTGGGCCACCTACAGAGCGAACTTTTTGATAATTACGTAGAAGCTAAGCTCATAAATCCGACCTTCATCGTGGATTTTCCGATCTCGATCAGCCCGCTTTCGCGCAGAAGCGACGAAAATCCGCAGATAGCCGAGAGATTTGAGCTCTATATCGCAGGTAAAGAGCTAGCCAATGCCTTTAATGAGCTGAACGATCCGCTCGATCAATACGCCAGATTTAAGGCTCAAATCGACGCTAAAAATGCAGGCGACGACGAAGCTCACGAGATGGACGAGGATTACGTCCGCGCGCTTAGCTATGCGATGCCGCCGACTACCGGCTGGGGGCTTGGAATCGATCGCTTGGCGATGATTTTGCTGAATAAAAAGTCGATCCGCGACGTGATTTTGTTCCCTGCGATGAGGCCGCTAAATTCTGAAAAGGAGCAGTAATGTCAAATTTAGAAAAATTCGATAATGAAATTTTTAGTCTAACCAACAAAGAGCTTGCTCGTCAGTGCGATTATTTGGAGATGATCGCGAGCGAAAATTTTACCTATCCCGAGGTGATGGAAGCGATGGGCTCGGTGCTAACGAACAAATACGCCGAGGGCTATCCCGGCAAGCGCTACTACGGCGGCTGCGAGTTCGTAGACGAGATAGAGCAGATCGCGATTGATCGCTGCAAAAAGCTCTTCGGCTGTGAGTTTGCAAACGTCCAGCCAAACAGCGGCAGCCAAGCCAATCAAGGCGTATATGCCGCGTTTTTGAAACCGGGCGAGAAAATTTTAGGCATGTCGCTTAGCCACGGCGGGCATTTGACGCACGGCGCGAAGGTCTCAAGCAGCGGAAAGATGTATGAGAGCTTCGAATACGGCGTAGAGCTCGACGGCCGCATAAACTACGATAAGGTGCTTGAGATCGCTCAGATCGTAAAGCCCAAGATGATCGTTTGCGGTGCGAGCGCCTATACGCGCGAGATAGATTTCGCTAAATTTAGACAGATCGCAGATAGCGTGGGCGCGTTTCTTTTCGCCGACATAGCGCATGTTGCAGGGCTAGTCGTTGCAGGCGAACATACTAATCCGTTTCCGCACTGCCACGTCGTAAGCTCGACAACGCATAAAACGCTTCGTGGTCCGCGCGGCGGCATCATAATGACAAACGACGAGGAATTTGCTAAAAAGATCAACTCGGCGATCTTCCCCGGCATTCAGGGCGGTCCGCTAATGCACGTCATCGCCGCAAAAGCGGTGGGCTTTAAACACAATCTAAGCCCCGAGTGGAAGGTCTATGCCAAGCAGGTCAAGGAAAACGCTAGAGTTTTGGGCGAGACGCTGGTTAAGCGCGGCTTTGATCTCGTTAGCGGCGGCACCGATAATCATCTGATTTTAATGAGCTTTTTAAATAGAGATTTTAGCGGCAAGGACGCTAGCGCCGCGCTTGAAAACGCAGGCATTACGACGAATAAAAACACCGTTCCGGGCGAGACGCGCAGCCCATTCGTCACCAGCGGTATCCGCGTCGGAAGCCCCGCACTTACGGCGCGCGGCATGAAGGAGAAAGAATTTGAGTTTATCGGAAATAAAATCGCCGATGTGCTAAGCGATATCTCAAATTCTAAGCTTCAGGCGCAGGTCAAAGAGGAAGTGCGAGATTTGGCGCACCGCTTTATCATCTACGACCGCGCGATGTATTAAATTTAATAAATTCGGGTAAGCTTACCCGAATTATTTATTTCGTAAATTTTGCGTGGTAGAATTTACAAAGTAAATAATAATCTTAGGAGAGAGTATGAACGACAAAAATTTCGATATGAGCAGCATAGACGATATAGTGATAAATAGCGGCAATGTCGATAAGAACGCGAATTTGAAAAAGGGTCTTACCGTCGCAGCCGGCGTCGTAGTTTTATTCTTAATAATTTTAATCATAATGAAGGCTATTAATAAAGACGATATTGATACTAACGCAGGTCTTACTATGCCTAGTGAAGAAGAGCTTGCCAAAGCGGAGCAAAAGCCTGCCGTGCAAGTTCAAAAACCCGAGCCTTCGCAGCCTGAGCCTGTAGAGGTGAAATCAGAACCCAATGCAGCATCTGCAGCTCCAACCAAAGTAGAGATAAAAACCCAAGAGCCTAATTCCGAAAGTAAGGTCGTCGCAAGCGCTCAGCCTGAAGCACAGAAAGTAGAAATCCAAAAGCCCGAAATCAAAGAAGAGCCAAAAAAATCCGAAGTTAAAATAGAAAGTAAAAAGATTGAGCCTAAAGACGAAGCTAAAAAACCTGAAAAAACTGACGTAAAAAAGTCCGAGCCTAAAAAAGAGTCTGCAAAAGACGAGATAAAAAAAGAACCTTCTAAAACCGAAATTAGAAAAGTCGAGCAGAAAGTAGAGCCTAAAAAAGAACCTGAAAAACAAGCAAAAACAGAAGTTAAAAAAGAGCTTTCAAAAACGGAAGCTAAAAAGGAACATGCTAAAGCTGAGACCAAGAAAGAGCCAGCAAAACCTGAGTCTAAAAAAGAAGCTAGCAAGCCGGAGTCTAAAAGTGAGAGCGTAAAAGCTGGCGTTGCAGCAAAGAGCACCAGCACCAGCGTGGCAAACGGCAGTTATGTGCAGGTTTTCGCATCCAATGCTTACGATCCAAACGGATCTGATACCAAAAAAATCACCAAAAAAGGCTACAATCCGATCGCTTTGCAAACCCATGTCGGCAGCAAGAGCGTGACTAAAATTTTAGTTGGACCTTTTGAGGGCGAGGCGCTACAAAAGGCGCTTAGCGATATGCGCAGCATCAATAGCGGAGCGTATATCTACCGAGTGAAATAGTGGACAGATTTGCGGTTTTCGGCAACCCGATCGCCCACTCTCTCTCACCGCTACTTCATAATTACGCGATAAAATCTTTGGCGCTGGATGCCTATTACGGGCGAGTTTTGCTGCAGCGCGGCGAGGAACTGCGCGCTAAATTTGAAACTTTAAGGCTTGCGGGTGCGAACATAACCGTGCCTTTTAAACTTGACGCATTTAAAGCATGCGACGTCCTAAGCGAGGCGGCCAAGCAGATTGGCTCGGTAAACACGCTAGTGCTAAAAGGCGGCGCGCTGCACGGCTTTAACACCGACGCGCAAGGCTTTTTCTGCGCGATCTTGGGCTTTGGCGAGATTCGCAATGCGCTTATTTTGGGTGCTGGGGGCACGACGCGAGCGATCGGCTACGCGCTAGGCGAAAACGGCGTGAAATTTGACATCCTAAACCGCAGTGCAAAGGATTTTGACTTCGGCTGCGAGGAATTTTTTACCTATGAAAATTTCAAAGCTAAAGACTACGATCTTATCGTCAATGCCACTGGCGCGGGGCTCAAAGATGACGCGCTGCCTGCGCCCGAGGGGGTAATAGATGAAATTTTATCCCGCGCAAAATTTGCCTTTGATGCGATCTACGGCAAGCAGACTCCGTTTTTGCAAGCCGCGCGCGCAAAAAATTTGCCTACAAAAGACGGCAAGGAGATGCTGATAAATCAGGGCGCGCTTGCTTTCAATCTCTTTTTCGGCGGCAAATTCGACTTAGCAGAGATTGTAGCGCTGATGAGCCGTGCTGCAAATTTACGCTAAATCGGCTCTTAGGCTTTTCAATTATCCGCCCAGCCCAACGAAATGCTTTAAATTTTGCGTCGAGTTAATTATCCGTTCTTAAATTTTATATCGTGTAGCTTTGGGCGTTTGATTTTAAAATTCTTACGTCTGCTTTCAGCCGAGCCGTGTTAATTTGCCTACAAAAAATTCTATTAAAAATCGCTATGAATTAGGCACAAAGATGCTTGGCAAAACCTCGCATATTTTTCTACTTGCTTCTTGATATGTTCTATTCTAAAATTTTGTGCAGTTTAAGTAAAATGTGATTGTTTGTGAATTATACCATAAAACTTACTTGAGCGAGATCGCGCAAGACCGAGGCGTTTATTAAAAAGATAAAATTATTACCAAAATTTCAAAATTTAAAGCTAAATTTTAATTAATTGTTATACAATAAAAAATATAAACTAATAATTGCTAAAGGTTAAAATTTGATGTTTTTCGGCAAAATTTTAAAATTTTACGCGCACGGATTTGCTTCGATGAAGCTTGGCAAAACGCTATGGGCGGTGATTTTGATCAAGCTATTTATAATTTTCGTGCTACTTAAATTTTTCATTTTCGACGAAAATCTAGATTCTAAATTTAAAACCGATCAAGAAAAAATCGATTTCATCTACAAAAATTTGACTAAGGAGTAGGAATGCAAGAGCTTGCTAGCGTGGATTGGTCGAGGGCGCAGTTCGCACTCACGGCGCTTTATCACTTTCTTTTCGTGCCCCTAACGCTGGGGCTTAGCTTTATCGTGGCGTTTATGGAGAGCCTATATGTCGCGACCGGTAAACAGGAGTGGCTCAAGATCACTAAATTTTGGCTGCGCCTTTTCGGTATAAATTTCGCCATCGGTGTCGCGACGGGCATCATAATGGAGTTTGAGTTCGGCACCAACTGGGCGAATTACAGCTGGTTCGTGGGCGACATCTTCGGCGCGCCGCTTGCGATCGAGGGCTTGCTTGCGTTTTTCTTGGAGGCTACCTTCTTTGCGGTAATGTTTTTCGGTTGGGATCGCGTAAGCAAGAAATTTCATCTTCTCTCGACCTGGCTCGTGGCGATCGGATCAAATTTAAGCGCGTATTGGATTCTAATTGCGAATGCTTGGATGCAAAACCCTGTTGGTACGAGCTTTAATCCAGATACGATGCGCAACGAGATGAGTAATTTTTTAGATATCGCGCTATCTCACTTCGGAGTGGCTAAATTTTTACATACCGTCGGCGGCGGCTACATTACCGCGGCGCTTTTCGTACTTGGAATTTCGGCGTTTTATATGCTAAAAAACAAAGACTTCGCGCTTGCTAAAAAAAGCTTCATCGTAGCGGCAAGCTTCGGTATGTTAAGCTCGCTTTTCGTGCTATTTAGCGGCGACGAGAGCGCCTATCAGGTCGCGCAAAAGCAGCCGATGAAGCTTGCTGCGATGGAGGGTCTGTATAAAGGTGAAGTAAACGCGGGCATCGTCGCAGCGGGAGTTTTAAATCCGAGCAAAACCGCGGGAGACGATAAACAGCCGTTTTTATTTGAGATCAAGGCGCCTTATGCGCTAGGGCTGATGGCTACGAGAGGGCTTGATAATTTCACTCCTGGCATCGATGATCTGGTGTTTGGAAACGAAAAATTCGGCATCGAAGGTTCAGATAAAAAGATCGAAAAAGGCAAAATCGCCCTGCAGGCGCTAAAGGATTGTAAGGTCGCCAAAGACGCCAATGATACCGCAGCTATGCAGCAGGCGCGCGAAATTTTATTCGGCAACCAAAATATGCAAAACCTAGGCTACGGCTACCTTGACGATGCGAAGCAGATCGTCCCTCCCGTGGCGCTTACATTTTATAGTTTCCACGTGATGGTGGCTCTGGGAAGCTATTTTATCTTGCTATTTTTCGTTACGCTATTTTTGGCGATGCGAAAGAATCTCGCCGAATACAAGAAAATTTTATGGCTTTGCGTTTTTAGCATCCCTCTGGGATACGTCGCGTGCGAGGCGGGCTGGATCGTAGCCGAAGTAGGGCGCCAGCCGTGGGCTATACAAGATCTCATGCCAGTGGGCGTCGCGGCTACTAGCCTGGCGGGAATGAACATAATGATCTCGTTCGCGCTCTTTGCGGTTTTATTTACGGTTTTATTCATAGCCGAGATAAAGATCATGCTAAAACAGATAAAGATAGGATTTTAAGATGCACGAAATTTTTCAAATTTATTGGTGGTGCGTGGTTTCGCTTCTGGGCGGAATTTTGGTTTTTATGCTCTTCGTGCAGGGCGGTCAGACGCTGCTTTTTACGCTGGCGAAAAATGAGACCGAGAAGGATTTTATAATAAATTCCATCGGCAAGAAATGGGAGCTTACGTTTACTACGCTCGTTATGTTCGGCGGAGCGTGCTTTGCGGCGTTTCCGCTATTTTATGCGACCAGCTTCGGCGGGGCGTATTGGGCGTGGATGGCTCTGCTTTTTTGCTTCATAATCCAAGCCGTCGCTTACGAATACAGAAAAAAGCCCGATAATTTCTTGGGCGCTAAAACCTATGAAGCCTTTCTTTTCATAAACGGCTCGCTGGGCACGATCCTGCTTGGCATCATCGTCTCGACGCTTTTTAGCGGCAGCGAGTTTGCGCTGGGCGATAATAATTTTGTGCAGTGGAAAAACCCTGCTCGAGGGCTTGAAGCGCTAGCAAATCCGTTTAATTACATCTTGGGAGTTGCGCTATTTTTCTGCGCCAGAACGGGAGCGAGCTTATATTTGATGAATAATATCGCCGAGCCCGAAATGATCGCCAAGCTCAAAGCCTCGCTTAAATTTAACGCTAGCACGTTTTTGGTATTTTTCATCGCGTTTTTGGCGTGGGTCTTGCTAAAGCAGGGCTATGCAGTCGGCGCGGGCGGCGTCGTAAGTCTCGAGAGCTTTAAGTATCTGCACAATTACCTAAGCCTGCCTGCGGCGCTAGTCTTGCTGCTGCTGGGCGTCGTGCTGGTACTAGTGGGCATCGTAAAAGGCGCATTTACAAGCAGCGTGCGCGGGGTATTTTTCTACGGCGTGGGCGTCGTATGCGCGGTAACGAGCGTATTTTTGATTCTAGGGCTAAACAATACGGCGTTTTATCCGTCAAATTTTGATTTGCAAAGCTCTCTTACTTTGGCAAATGCAAGCTCGAGCCTCTATACGCTTAAGACGATGTTTTACGTGTCGTTTCTAGTGCCTTTCGTGCTGGGTTATATCAGCTACGTTTGGCGCGCAATGGATGCGAAGAAGCTCGATAAAGAGGGGCTTTCAAACGAGCATTACTAGGCACCCACTCTAGCGCGGCTTCCGCGCGCCGTGTGGCGGCGAGGCTGTGCTTTTGTGCACGGCACTGCGCGCTTTTGCGCTTAGTTAAATTTCATATCGGCGGCGCTTTTTGCGCGCCGCATTATAAAAATTTTAAGGATTAAAAATGATCAAATCTTTAGTTTTCATCGCGATTTGGATGATCTTGCTCGTAGGAAGCTATAAATTTATAAAGCTAAACATTACTCATCACGAAAAAAGCGAGCAGTAAAGCGTAGAAATTTTAAAAGCTTGCGGTCCGGGATTTTGCTTTAAATTTAGAAAGCAAAATCTAGAGCCACAAGATACGGGCGAAATTTTATCTAGCCCTTGTAGTCGATATTTTTTTCGAATTCTTTAAGTCGCATATGGATTGAGCGAAGCTCCGTGATCGTCGTCCAGTTATTGATAAAAACGCTAAAGCTGCCGCGTACTTGATTAAAAGCATTGCCTACTTGAATCATCACTCCAAGCGTAATCGCCTTAGTAAAAAGCCCCGGTCCCATTATGAGATAGGGCACGATGACTAGGATTTGCGAGAAAGAATTTAGCCATAAATCAAAGTAGCAGTAGTGCAAAAATAGCCTGTAATAGTTGTGCTTTAATTTGCCAAATAGCGTCTTTGTGGTCTCTTCGCTCGCATATTCCGCCTTATTCTCCTCGGCATAAACCAGCTCTTTGCGAAACGCAGCTTCCGCCTTTTGATTGTTGTATTCAAGCCTAGGCAGAAACCAACCTACTAGCCAAGAAATTATCAGTCCGCCGATGCTTACTGCAAGTGCGATCCATACGAGAGAGCCGGGAATTTTTTTGAGCGCCTCAAAAGGTACTTTCTCGCTAAGGCTCCACAAAACAGGGATAAACGCAAAAAGAATCATCGCCGCTGAAAGCACGCGCGTGCCGATATCTTCGATGATTTTTGAGAAGCGGTAGATGTCTTCTTGGATACGCTGCGAGCTTCCTTCGATATCTTTACTTACCTTTTTCCAGTATGAAAAATAAGAAAAGGTCATCGCCTCTCGCCATTTAAACGCCCAAATTCGCGCCACGTATCGCTCCGAAATCGCCGCCGCTACGGCAGGCATCGCTATCCATAAAAAGACCCTCATCTGCGCGTAAAAATCGTTTAACGTATGACGATCTACGTTTTGACATAAATCATAAAATACGCGATACCATTCGTTGAAACGCACGCTCAGCGTAGTTTGATACCAATTGATAGTGATCAAAAATACTAGCCCTGTATATGCTAAAAGCGCCCATTTTTTGCTTTTAAAAAATGAAACGAACATTAGCGTTTCTCGGAGCTTTTTGGATTCAAGATCGCCGTAAATAGCCTATCGCTTAGCATTTGCGCCGCTTCTTGCACATCCGCGCTTTTTACTGCGTTTATGCTTGCTGCGTAGCTTTTTTCGTCGTAGAGCGGATAGCCGTAAAGCTCGTGAGCAGTGATATTAGCAAGCCAAAAATCATTCGTCTGTGCAGCTCTTTTGGTCGATAAAATTTGCGCTTTTTTGAAATTTGCCAGCTCGCTATCTTTTGCGCCCGAGCTTTCGATCTGCTTTAAAATTTCACTCACGCTTGCTGCAACCGCACGGGCATCTTTCGGCTCGGTAGAAAACGATACATTCAGGCTCGCTGCGATTTGTGGCTCACGCACATAGGCGCTATGCACCATCGCCGAGTAAATTTGTCCGCGTGCCTCGCGGATCTGCTCGACGATGCGATTGCTTAGCACGCTTTTTAACGCTTGAAATTTATAAGTGTCTGCAAAGTCGAAATTTTGCAACTCATAGTTTGAAAAAATCATCCGAACTTCGCTTTTATCACTATCGCCGTAGTCTTGCACAATCTCGCCGCTAGAAGTATTTAGCATCAAAGTTTTAGGTGTAGCGCTGCTTGCGCCGGACTTTAGATTGCCAATATATTTGGCTAGGATTTGTTTCGCGCGTGCAGGCTCAAAATCGCCGCTAAGCACAAAGATAAAATTTCCAGCACCTGAAAAAATTTCATCCGCATCGCGCTGTAAATCGGCAAGATTTGCGCTCTTTACGTCATCTACGCTAAGCGGCTGCTTGCGAGCCGTATCTCCCGAATATAGAGATTTTAAAATTTGCTCGCCGAATTTAAATTCCGCCGTCTCGTCTCGTAGCGCAATCGCCGAAAGCGCGTCGGTTTTGTATTTTGTAAGCGAGCTTGCATGAATTAGCGGCTCGCTAAATCTCGCGTAAAGCTCGTGTGCCATCGCCTCCAGATCCGCTCCTGCGCCTCTAAAACCGCAGTCTGCGTCATCCATCCTAAATCTTAGCTTATAATCAAATTTTGAGGTCAAGCGTCCCGCCTCGTATTCGTTTAGCTCGCCTATGGTGCCTGAGTTTAGCAGGGCAGTTAGAATTTCGCCACGAGCTTTGCCGAAATGTGCGTAGCCACCTTTTTTAACGGCTGCTAGCGCGATTTTATTTTTCTCGCTTTTAAGAGGCTTTAAAATTACCTTCGCGCCGTTTTTAAACTCCAAAATTTCAGTGCCGCTAGCGCCTTTTTGCGCTTTAAATTCCGCCTCTTTTAAATCTGCTCCCGCAAGTTGCTTGGAAGCAAGCTTCGAAGCAGCGAAATTAAACGGCACTGCTTTTTCGTAGAGCAGCTCCGCGTCTTTTTGGCTAATGCCCAAATCCTTTGCCGAGATAATCTCCGTAAATCTCGCTCCATCCGTTATCTGAGAGAAAAATTTATTAACATCCGCTAGCGTTATTTCTTCTAACGCCTTGAGGCTTAGATCGTGCTCGTCTTGCTTACTAAGCTTTACATTGCCGTTTTGTACGAAATCAAGTAATGCCCCTATTTGCGCACTTTGCGTATCGTTTTTGAGCAGATCGGCTTGCACTTGATGTTTAAATTCCGCCTTAACGCTATCAAAATCGTCATTGTTAAATCCGTGTTCGCGCACCCCTTTGATCGCGCTAAAAAGACTACTTAATGTGGTATTGGCGTCGAAATTAAAAATATTCGCGCTTATGCTGTATAGTCTGCGGTTTTTAAACAGATCGTCCGAGCCGAAATAGGCTTTAAGCGGAATTTTGGCATTCACATTCATCGCGTCGTATCCAAGCTCCATCAGCCTCGATACGTAGGCTTGCAGCCACTCATTTTTAAGCGCACCGTAGCTTCTTAGCGGCTCATATTTGCCTGCGTAAAGCACGCTAGCGACATTGGTGCCGAGCTCGGGCTCTACGGTGCTTGCTAGCCCGCCTTCAAATGGGCGTAGACTAAGATCGCGCGGGATTTTTTCGCCGTGCGCAGAAAGAGAGCTAAAATTTTGCTTGATTAGGTTTTTAATCTGCTCAATGTTTACGTCGCCCACGACTATGATGCTAATGACGCTAGGAAGGTAGTTACGCACGTAGAATTTTTTTAGTTGCTCGCCGGTAGCGCCTTTGATGATTTCATTTTGTCCAATCGGAAAGCGTCTTGAAAATATGGAATTAGGGTATAAATATGTGGCGCGCTTTTCATAAAATCGCCTCTCAAAGCCTTTTTTTGCTTCCTCTAAGATTACACCTTTTTCCTTTTGCGTTTCGTTCTCGTCAAATTTTACGCCGCCCGCATAATCGCGCAGCACCAAAAATACGTCCTTTAGCGTCTCACCGCTTACTTGGGCTTGGATGTTGTATGTGGTGTTTTCAAAGCCAGTCTGTGCATTGAGATCGGCGCCGAATTTTACTCCCAGGCGCTGCAGGGTATGGACTAGCTCGTTTTTATCAAAATGTTCGCTGCCATTGAACGCCATGTGTTCAACGAAGTGCGCTAAGCCCTGCTCGTCGTCATTTTCATCGACACTGCCCGCGGCTACGTTTAGGTAAAAAAGCGCACTATTTTTCGGCACGTCATTTTTGAGGATATAAAATTTCACGCCGTTTGCCAGCTCGCCGTGCACGACGCTAGGATCGAGCTTAAGCGGTGCATCCGGGTTGATATCTGCGGAGTAAAGGCTCAAAGAGCAAAGTAGGGCGGAGATAAAAAATATAAGCTTTTTCATAATTGTCCTTGGATTTAAAAACTTGCGATTGTAACAAAAGCTAGTTTAAAGTATGATTTTGCGAGCTTTGTTATGGGTAAAATTTTGCCAAGGATTTGGGATTTTACTTGCGGTTTTAAAATTTTACTTGTAGAATTTCAAGAAACGGAATTTTTGGAATTTTTGGAATTTTTGGAATTTTTGGAATTTTTGGAATTTTTGGAATTCCGCCGCCGCGACTTAAAATTTTGGCAGCGGAATTTAGAAAGCTTCGCGAGCTTTAATAGCCTGCGCAAGGCTAAATTTAAACTTTACGCAGTTAGAATTAGAATTCATACGCTTCGCGTGAAGAATTTCACAACTTATAGTTTGCTCGCATTTTTGCCTAGATAATCCGCGACGCCCTTAGGATCTGCTTTCATACCTGCGTCACCTTTGTGCCAACCCGCAGGGCAGACCTCGCCGTGCTCGTTGGTAAATAGCATCGTATCGACCATTCTTAGCATCTCATCGATGTTTCTGCCGAGTGGTAGGTCGTTGATGACAGCGTGGCGGACTGTGCCGTCCTTGTCAAGTAGAAAGCTGCCGCGAAGCGCTACGGCGTTGCCAAACAGCACATCGAAGCTGCGCGCGATGTCTTTTGTGATATCCGAAACTAGCGGGAACTGCACTTTGCCGATACCGCCTGCATTTACCGGAGTATTTTTCCATGCAAGATGGGTGAACTCGCTATCGCAGCTAACGCCGATAACTTCGATACCTTTGGATTTGAAATCTTGATATCTGTGATCGAACGCGATGATCTCGCTCGGGCAGACGAAGGTAAAATCTTTTGGATAAAAGAATACGACCGCGCCTTTTTCGCCGATATTTTTATAGAGGTTGAAATCCTCGGCTATTTCGTTGTTGCCTAAAACCGCAGTTGCCGTGAAATCAACGGCTTTGTTGGTTACTACCATTTGTTTCTCCTTGTTAATAAAATTTATGATGGCGATTATACATTTTAAAACCTGTCTCTTATACACATCTCCGAGCCCACGAGACTACGCTGCA
>UQCL01000025.1 GCA_900539505.1 uncultured Campylobacter sp.
GCGTCAGATGTGTATAAGAGACAGTTAATAGATTTTAGGGGCATGTGCCCCTAATAATTTTGAAAGGATTTGCGAGGATTATTTGCTTAGCATTGAGCTTAGCATCCATAGGCGTTTTTCATATTTGCCATAGTGATCCTGCGCGATGTTTGAAGTCGTATCGTCGCCCTCTGTTTCGGCTACCTCTTGAAGCTTTTTAAACTCTTCTACCAAATACTCGTAAGCTTTTTTGACGTTCTCAAGTACCTCGGTTACGCCGTAGCTGTCCTTTACGCTGATCGGCGCGTCTTTTGAAAGCTCGATGAGATCCTTAGTCTTAGTTACCGCTTTGCCGCCGATCATTAGCGCGCGCTCAGCCATATCGTCGAAAAGCTCGGCCATCTCGTCGTAGGCCTCCTCGGTGTAAGCGTGAACCTGCGCGAATTGTAGGCCCTTAACATTCCAGTGATAATCGTGGAATGCGACAAAGAACGCATGAGCGTCCGCCTGAAGTTTGTTTAGTTGTTTTACTGTTTTTGACATTGTGTCTCCTTTATTTAAAATTGCTGTAATTATAGCAAGATTTTCTTAAATTATAATTATATTAAGTAATAAATTTTATCTTTTAGTGGAATTTTGAAATTAAATAGCTTTTAAATTTATCTACAATTTTTTTGAAATTTCAGCTATGCTGCATTATAATGCCGCATTATGAAAAACAAATTTATGATAACCATAACCGACCTTAACGGCTCTAGGAATTTTTTGCTCTCGCAAATCATCAAAAAGATCGCGTTATATTTGGTATTATTTGTTTTTACCGTTTTCGTCACGGGTGCGCTATATATCAGGTATCTGGGCTCTAAAATTGACAGCCTTTCGCGAACCAAAACCGAACTTAACGAGCTAAATCAAAAACTTCGCGACGGTATCGCGGCAAGTCAGATGGAATTTGAAGCCATCGAGGGTAAAATTTCGGATTTAGAGCATCAGTTTGGGCTCGATCCTGAGGAGGATGAGCGCGCGATCGACCGCCTATCTCACATCAAGCCTACTTCCGAACAAGAGATTAAAGAGCGCGCGCAAAAGATCATCAACGAAAAATTCTCTGACGCGCTGATAAAAGAAATTTTTATGCAGATCCCAAACGGCAGAGTCATGCGCACTCATCAGCTCAGCGAGAAATTCGGCTGGCGCAACCATCCCATCTTAAAGCGCAAGCAGTTTCACCCAGGCGTTGATCTACGTACGCCGCCCAAAACGCCTATCTACGCGCCTGCAGACGGCATCATCCAATACAGCGGCGCGGGTGCTACGGGCTATGGTAATCTAGTCGAGATCCGACATAATTACGGCTTTACGACACGATATGCGCATTTGGATTCAAATTTAACTCGCAAAGTAGGCGAGTTTGTAAACAAAGGTGATCTCATCGCTTTTAGCGGCAACACCGGACTTAGCACCGGACCTCATCTGCACTACGAGATTAGGTTTTTGCAGCTGCCGCTAGATCCGCTAAATTTCATCAACTGGAACGAAAAAAATTACAAAGAAATTTTTACTAAGGAGGAAGATGTCCCATGGCAATCTTTAATAAAGGCGATGCAAACACCGCTCAAACAACAATAATCTCGTCAGGCACGCTCATCAAAGGAGAGCTGCACCTGTCGTGCATTTTGCATATCGATGGCAATGTCGAAGGCGACGTGATCTCCGATAACACCGTCGTCATCGGTAAAAATGGTACCGCGCGCGGCTCGATTAGGGCCAAGCATATCGTAATCAGCGGCAAATTTTTCGGCAATATCGAAGCTGAGCTCGTCGAGCTGCTAGGCGGCGGTGTGCTCGTAGGCGACGTGCTATCGCAAAGCTTCGGCATCGAAGTCGGCGCAAAATTTAACGGAAAAAGCGCTGTAAGTGGCGGCGATCAAGCCCTAGTCATCGACGGCAGCGCAAGTGAAGACGTCAAGCTCATCGACAAAGCTCTAGGCGAATAAATCGCACACATTTGGAATTCTTGGAATTTAAAACGCTTTAGCTAACGGGGTTTTAAAATCTGATTGATATTAAAATTTTAAAATTTCTAGCCTTTGGAATTCTTAGAATTTTAAAGATTTTTATATTTGCGAGATCTTAGAGTGTCATCAATCTTAAAATTTGGAATTTTAAAAAATTCCAAATTTTAAAATCCTCACAACCAAAATTATTGAAATTTTTAAGCTTTGAAATTTTCGAAATTTTAAAGCTTAAATATGCTTAAAATTTAAGAATTACGCAGATCGTAAAACCCTAAATCCTAAAATTTTGCGCTTACATGGGATTTTGAAATTTTGCTTGTAAGCCGGATTTTAAAATTCGCGCCCGGCTGAATTTAAAATTTTAAAATTTTGCCGCAAAATAACGCATGGACGCAAATTTTTTGCTCACACAGACTTTAAAAGCTCGCGTAAGTTTTAAGTTTCGCAGAAGCTGTGTAAGCAAGTATAAATTATCTACGCCGAATGTTTTGACTCATTATAGCTCTTTGTGCCGCCAGCTCAAATATCCGCGCGGCGATAAATTCCGCGGACTGAGCTAATTTAAGCCCATTATTAGATTAGTTATGTATAATGCGATTTCTTTTGTGGACAGATGGGTGAGTGGCCGAAACCACACCCCTGCTAAGGGTGCAGCTTCTAACCGGGGCTCGAGGGTTCAAATCCCTCTCTGTCCGCCACTACTTTAGAATTTAAATCAATAAAATTTTACTTCCGTGATTCAGCCGATTTCAGCCGCCTAGGATACTGCCTAAAAGCAGCACCGGCATCATTAGCGGCATTACGATGAGCCCTTGTATATCGGTATCCATTTTCGCATCGCGCTCGCTTTTGATACCGCTATCGACCGCTATACGCGCAGGGTACTCGATCGGCACGCCTAGGCGGTGCGATCTGCGCAGCTCGTCGTGATCTTTTAGGTACTTAAAATATTTGCCTTCTATTAGATAAGAGTAACGAAACGTAGAGCTATACGCGGGCTCCAGCTGCTCTGGATCATCCATCAGCTTAGCCTGCACGGATAGCGGCAGATCGTATTTTACGAGCTCGATTTCGTGCTGGATATACGCAGCATCGCTGCCCTCGTTATATCTGTCGATCGTAAGCATGCTTACGTTGCGCCTTATCGCGTCTTTATTCAGCGACGCTAGACTCGCGACCTTAGCGCGCACGGCACTAAGATTTGCATCAAATACGTAATCGTAAATCTCACCACTCATACGCAGCTGACCGCCGGACGCCGCGCTCATCGCGACGATATTCTCGCGCCCTTGCATATAGCCCGGCAAATTCTTACTCGCGCATCCGTTAAAAACTCCACAGCATAGTGCCAAAACCGCGCCGCAAATCCAAAATTTCATAAACTTCCTTCGTAAAATTTAAAGACGGATTGTATTAAATTTTGCCTTAACGAGAGTGGAATTTTATGACGTGGCGAAATGGGATTGTGCGATGGAATTCCATGGCGGCGACGCATAGAATTTCGCGCGGACTTCCATAGAATTCCGATGAAATTTTACAAGAACGGGAGCTGAAAACGCACAGAAAAGGCAAAAGAAGCGCAAGAGCGCTATCGAGATTAAAATTTCAAAATCTCGAGGAAATTTCGCGAAAGGAAGCGAGCCATTTATGCGTCAAAATTTAACCGTCATCGCGAGCTTGCTTTTAAATTTTAAAATTTTACGGCAGGCTTTGGAATTTTAAAATTCCAAAGCCTTTTTGATATGCGGCGTGCTACTTTCGATTTGCGTTAGCAAGCATCAGCTTTATACGGTTTTCCTGATTTACTGCGCTTGCGCCTGGATCGTAGTCGATCGCGGCGATGTTTGCTTGCGGATAGTTTTGCTTGATCTTTCGGATCATTCCGCGCGCGATGATGTGGTTTGGTAGGCAGCCGAAGGGCTGCGCGCACACGACGTTTTGTATGCCGTGACGCATAAACTCGACCATCTCCGCCGTCAGCAGCCAGCCCTCGCCCATCTTCACGCCGTGACCGATGTAGCCGTCGGCGGCGGCACGAACTTCGCTAAACGGGCTCGGCGCGCGAAAGCCGAAGCGCTTCATCTGCTTAATCATCATGCGCTGGAAAAATTCCACTACCTTAGCGACCGCAAGCGAGCCGTAATACGCCGCACCGCCCTTGCCGTAGAGCTGCTTGTCGTAGACCGCATCGTAGATGCAGGTAAGTACGAAGTCCATCAGCCCCGTATTGACGGGCTCGGCGTTTTCGCGTATGAGGTAGGCGTTTAGGCCGTTGTTGCCGATGGGCGAGTATTTAAGATAAATTTCGCCCACGATGCCCACTTTTACTCGCGGCTTATCGTCACGCTCGATTTTAGCGAACTGCGAGAGGATAAATTTGAAATTTTTTTTGAGATTGAAAAATGATCTTTGATCGGTCAAATTTTTGATTCGCTCGGCGCAGAGTTCGTAAATTTCATTCGTTTGGTTTTTGATCTTTTCGTAGGGCTTGCACTGATTATACAGCCCCATCATCAAATCGCCGTAAAATATCGCGGCGAAGAGCTTTAGAAGCGATTTTTTGCCGAGGCTAAATTCATTCTCATCTAGCGAGCCGAAATTTAACGAGATCGCGGGTACGTAGCTAAAGCCGCTGTCCTCAAGCGCTTTGCGAAGCAAATTTATGTAGTTGCTCGCTCTGCAGCCGCCGCCCGTTTGGCTGATGAGAAGCGCTACTTTGTGCGTGTCGAACTCGCCGCTTTTTAGCGCGTCGATAAACTGCCCGATGACGAGCAACGCGGGGTAGCACATGTCGTTATGCACGCTGCGAAGCCCCTCCTCGACGATATTTTGACGATTTTCGCCGAGCAAGACGCTCTTATAACCCTCGTCGCGCAGCACGCCTTGCATAAAGCGAAAATGCGGATCGATCATCGTGGGGATCAATATCGTGTGGGTCGCTTTCATATCTTTCGTAAATTTAGCAAACATTAGCGCGCATCCTTTCTTGCTTCTTGTTGCGCGCCTTGCCTTTCGCGCTCTATCATAGTCGCTTTTAGGCTACGCAGGCGGATCTTGACCGCACCTAGGTTCGTAACCTCGTCGATTTTAAGTTGAGTGTAAATTTTACCGTTTTGGCGCAGTATGTCGCGCACCTCGTCGCCCGTGATCGCATCTATCCCGCAGCCGAAGCTGACTAGCTGCACCAGCTGCATGCGCGGGTATTTACAGACGAACCGCGCCGCGCTATAAAGCCTGGCGTGGTAGGTCCATTGATTAAGGCTTTTCGTCTGTACCCTGCTAAGCGGCAGTGCGTCCTCGCTAAGCACTATAAAGCCCAAGGAATTTAGATAGCGATCAATGCCGTGGTTGATCGTCTTGTCGATATGATACGGACGACCAGCTAGCACGACGGCAGGCGCGCCGCTGCTTTGTATATCTTTTAGAGTCTCCTCGCCTTTTATTAAAACGGTATTTTTATAGTTTTGCAGCTCCTTAAGGCCTTGCAAGACGGCGTTTTTCACAGCGTCGGAATGAAATTTATACCCAGCGTCCGCAAGCTCAGCCTGCATCGTTTTGCAAAACGAATCTTGCATGTTAAGATCCACGTGCGGGTAGAGGAATTTTTTCTCCTCTAGCGCGCCTACGTTCGCGCGTATCAGCTCGGGGTAGTATGCGACTACGGGGCAGTTGTAGCAGTTCTCGCTGATATTTTCATCCAGGCTGTAGCTCATACACGGATAGAAGATAAAATCCACGTCCTTATTTAAAAGATCGTAGATATGGCCGTGCACGCTTTTAGCGGGGTAGCAGACGGTATCGCTCGGGATGCTCTGGCTTGCCAAAAACAGCGTCTCTTTTCGCGGCTTTTGCGACAGCACGAGGCTCATGTCTAAATTTTCAAAAAACGCGCTCCAAAATGGGATCATCTCAAACATATTCAAAACAAACGGAATTCCGACCCGCGGCGCATCCTGCTTCGGTGGCTTGCGATATTTTCGCAAAAGCTCGTTTTTAAACTCAAACAAATTCGTGATATCGTGGCGAATCTCCTTGCCCGCGCCGCGCTCGCATTTATTGCCCGAGATGAATTTAGTATCGCCGAAGTAGCTGATCGTAAGTGGGCATTTGTTCGTACAGAGCTTGCAGACGCTAAATTCGCTGCGATGAGTGAAATTTTCAAGCTCTGCACGACTGATCATATCAGTGTGCTCGTTTGCGTTATTTTTGGCAAAAAGCGCCGCGCCATAAGCCCCCATAAGCTCGCTTATGTCTAGACGGATCACGTCCTTGCCGAGCTCTTTTTCGAAGGCACGCAGCACGGCGTTGTTTAAAAATGTCCCGCCCTGCACTACAATATTTTGCCCAAGATCGTCGGCGTTTCGCACTCGGATGACCTTATAAATCGCATTTTTTATTACGCTAATAGCAAGTCCAGCGCTGATGTCCTCGATCGTAGCGCCGTCCTTTTGAGCCTGCTTAACCGAAGAGTTCATAAAGACCGTGCAGCGGCTACCAAGCTTGGCGGGATGGGTCGCAAAAAGGGCTAAATTCGCAAAATCTTTGATGTCGTAGCCTAAAGAATTTGAAAAGGTCTGTAAAAACGAGCCGCAACCCGAGCTGCACGCTTCGTTTAGCACGATAGAATCGATATTGCCATCTTTAATGGAGAAACACTTGATGTCCTGGCCGCCGATATCTATGATGAAATCGACCTTTGGATTGAAGTGTCGCGCGGCGCTGTAATGCGCGATCGTCTCGACGATGCCGTAATCGAAGCGAAAAGCGGTTTTAATGAGATCCTCGCCATAGCCGGTAACGCCGCTGCCTTTGATTTTAATGCGACCTTCGCAAAGATCGTATAGCTCCTTAAGACGTGGCAGCAGGATATCGACGGGATCGCCTTTATTAGAGGAGTAAAATTTATACAATAGCTCGTAGTTTGCGCCTATCAGTACGACTTTGATCGTGGTGCTGCCGCAATCCACGCCCAAATACGCGTCTCCGCTGTAGGTGTGGATATCCACCTTAGGCACGCTTGCGCGGGCGTGGCGAGCGGTGAACTCGTCAAATTCCGCTCTATCTTTGAAAAGCGGAGGCTCGGCTTCCAGCGCGGTCCTGTCAGGCTCCTTTTTTAAAAGCGCGATCGTCTCTTCTAAATTTAACGTCTCGCCCGTATCTTTTGCATACAGCGCGCTGCCGTAAGCCACAAAATAAGGCGCAATGTCGGGAAAGGTCGCGGTTTCGTCGGTGAGCTTTAGCACCTCTTTAAAGCGCGCCTGAAGGCCTTTTAGGAAAAACAACGGACCGCCTAGAAACAGGATATTGCCCTTGACTTCGCGACCTTGCGCAAGCCCCGAGATCGTCTGCTCGACGACCGCAGCGTAGATACTAGCGCAAATATCCTCTTTTCTAACGCCCTGATTTAGTAGTGGCTGAATGTCGCTTTTAGCAAACACACCACAGCGTGAGGCGATCGGGTAAATTTTATTTGCCGCAAAGCTTAGACGGTCGAGCTCCGTGATATCCAGATGCAAAAGGTTGGTCATCTGATCAATAAATGCGCCGGTGCCGCCCGCGCACGAGCCGTTCATCCGCTCCTCAAGTCCGCCCGTGAGAAATAAAATTTTAGCATCCTCGCCGCCCAGCTCGATGACGACATCGGTCTTTGGAAACATCCGCTTGACGCCGAGCGAGGTAGCGAAAACCTCTTGGACGAACGGAATTTTGCAATTTTTGGCGATACCCATGCCCGCCGAACCCGCTATGGCGACGCTAAATTGCTCGCCTGCATAGGTTTTTTGGATTTGCAAAATTTTATCCAGCACCAGCTCTTTGGGCTTTGTCAAATGCCGCTCGTAGCTCTTGCTTAAAATTTCATATCTTTCGTTTAAAACTACCATTTTAACAGTGGTTGATCCTACGTCAATGCCTAAAAAAATCACATCTCGCTCTTTACTGAATAAATTTTTACTCGGCCGAATCCTCGAATTTAGCGCGAGCTTTCTAAATTAAAATTTGCATTTTATAGTAATATTTTTAAACGCAAATAAAATCAGGATATATTTTATCTTTTTCTATCGAAAAAGACGATTTTTAGGCAGTTTAGAATTAAAAATTTTAATGGAAAAGTTGTAAAATTTTAGATTTAATGCGAGTAGATTTTGCGCGAAATTTTTTAAAATCTCGCGCATTATAAAAAGAGCTTCCTTTTGAATTAAGAAGCGTAAATTTAAAGGATTATTTTCGTAGCTCTTTGATTTTAGCCGCTTTACCGCGTCTATCGCGTAGGTAAAATAGCTTCGCGCGGCGAACGCGTCCTTTTCTTAGAACCTCGATGCTTTCGATGCTTTCGCTGTAGATCGGGAAAATTCTCTCTACGCCGACGCTATTTGCGCCGATCTTGCGAATAATGAAGGTCTCGCTGACGCCGTTTCCACGACGCGCAATGCAGGTACCTTCGAAATTTTGAATTCTGCTCTTATCGCCCTCTTTGATCCTGATGGCTACCTTTAAGGTGTCGCCGGCACGGAAATCAGGCACACTTTTGCTTGTGATCTGAGCGTCCTCAAACGCTTGGATATACTTGTTTTTCATAAATTTCCTTTATTTCTGGCGATTTTTCGGTACATATCCGGGCGGAAGAACCTCGTTTTGCATAGCGCCATTTGATTTTTTAAGCTGCGCATTTTAGCGTGATTACCCTTTAAAAACTCTGAAACTATAGGTAAATTTTCAAAAACATCAGGCTTTGTAAATGCGGGCGCCTCTAAAATTCCGCCCTCGAAACTTTCTTCGACAAGCGAGCTTTCGTTGCCCAAAACGCCCTTTATGTTGCGGCTTATCGCATCGCACATACAAAGCGCGCCGAGCTCTCCGCCGGTAAGAACGAAATCGCCGATGCAAAAAATTTCATCTACATATCTTTCGACTATGCGCTCATCGATCCCCTCGTAGCGCCCGCAGATAAAGCATAGGCTCCCTTCGCCGCTTAAACGCTTGGCGTCGTTTTGGTTAAATTTTTTACCGGCGGGCGAAAGATAGATAAACTTCGTGTTTTTAAATTTAGTTTTTACGTGCTCGATCGTCCCCGCAAGCGGCTCCGTGCCGATCAAAAGCCCCGCGCCGCCGCCGATCATATAATCGTCTACTTTTTTATACCGATTTGTCGTGAAATTTCGCGGGTTAAAAAAATGCGTCGAGATTATTTTCTTATCGACCGCGCGCTTTAAAATCGAGTCCTCAAAATACGGCGCGATGAGATTTTCAAATAGAGAGATGAAGATAAAATTCATGAGTTTTCCAAAATCGCGCGCGCATTTTGTGTAAAAATTTTACGCTCGCTAAGCGAAATTTCTTTCACATAGGCGTCCACGTATGGGATAAAAAATTCTTTCGGCAAAGCCTGCGAGATTAAGCTTTCATCCGTTTCTACCTCAAAAAGATAGTCGCTTCCGATCTGCGATATGTCCTTTACGCGCCCTAAAATCGCGCCGTCTTCGTAAATTTCAAGCCCGATAATATCGAAATAGAAAAACTCGCCCTTTTGCAATTTGCAAAATTTCCGTGTGTCCTCTTTGCTTCGGTAAAGGATTTGATTGGTTAAATTTGCTGCCGCTTCTACGCTTTCGTAATTTTTAAAAATAGCGCTAGAATTCGCGCCGTTGAAGGATAGAATTTCTAAAATTTCGCCGTTTCGCAGATAAAATTTGGCGCCTTTTTTAAACTGAGAGGGGAAGTCGCTGCGATCGAAAATTTTAACCGCGCCCTTTAGGCCGATAGTCCGACCGAGCTTCGCGACCTCTAAAAGATCATCAGGCATCTTTGGCTTTGACGGTAATTTTATAATTGATCGGATCTTTTGCTTTGTAGCCGATGATGACGGTCTTTATGGCGTTTATCATTTTGCCGTCCTTGCCGATGAGTTTGCCGGTGTCGGCCTTGTCGGCATA
Source organism: uncultured Campylobacter sp. (assembly GCA_900539505.1). Taxonomy (GTDB): domain Bacteria; phylum Campylobacterota; class Campylobacteria; order Campylobacterales; family Campylobacteraceae; genus Campylobacter_B. The sequence goes on from UQCL01000025.1 coordinate 9,929, forward strand.
GACGATGATCTCGGTAAAGTTTTCACCGACCCGCTTTTGCGTAGAAACGGACTGCGGGTAGTCGGCGATCAACTTTGCGTATTCTTTTATAAAATTTTCTACCATTTTATTTGCTTGTGATTTGAGCGACCCTATCGCTTAACTTCGCGCCTACGCTCTTCCAGTATGCCAAACGCTCTGCGTCGAATTTGATATTATCGCTATCTTTTAGCGGATTGTAAAAGCCGATCGTCTCGATAAAGCCGCCGTCGCGTCTTTTCCTGCTATCCGTTACCACGATGCGGTAAAAAGGCTGCTTCTTTCTTCCGATTCTTGTAAGCCTAACAACTGTTGCCATTTTTTCTCCTTAAATTTTTGTAAGTTTTAGAACTTGCAGATGGCTAAAACTTAAACATCTGCAAACTCTACCGAGAGGTTATCTCGGTAAATTTTGCCTTTGAGCGATTGAGGCAAGCCCCTGCATGCCGCCCTTGCTTGAAAATTTCTTCGCAAGCTTCGAAGCGCCCGCAAACTGCTTTAAGAAGCGGTTTACTTCCACCTGCGAAAGCCCTGCGCCCGCAGCAAGTCTACGCTTACGCGAATTATTTAGCAGATCGGGGTTTTCGCGCTCTTTCGGCGTCATAGAGCTGATCATCGCTTTGATATGAAGTATCTCTTTGGAGTTTTCCAAATCGATATCTTTTATCTTATTCGCCATGCCGGAAAGTCCCGGGATCATGCCGATTAAATTTTTCATATTGCCGAGCTTTTTCACGCTTTCGAGCTGATTTACGAAATCGTTGAAATTAAACTCACCCTTTTTGATCTTTTTGTTCAGGGCTTTAGCTTCTCTTTCGTCGAAAACGGCGCTTGTTTTCTCGGCTAACGTCGCCAAATCGCCCTCGCCCATAATGCGACCGGTGATTCTATCGGGTATAAAGCCCTCCAGATCAGCCACCTTCTCGCCGGTTCCGATAAAGCGAAGCGGAATGCCAAGCTGCTGCGCGATACCGAGAGCTACGCCGCCTTTGGTATCTGCGTCAAATTTGCTTAAAATCACGCCCGTTAGGCCTAAAATTTCATCAAATTTAGCTGCCGTTTTAATGCCGTCTTGACCGCTCATGGCGTCCGCTACGTAAAAAATTTCATGCGGATTTAGGGTCTTTTTCATCTCTGCAAGCTGCGCCATTAGCGCCTCATCGATCGCAAGACGTCCCGCCGTATCTACGAGCAGTACGTCATAAAGCCCGCTCTTAGCCTTGCTTAGCGCTTTTTCCGCAACCTTTAGCGGATCGCTCTCGCCCTCGATAAAAAACAGCTCGATCTCATTCGCCTCGCAAAGCTGGCGGAGCTGTTCGACCGCGGCTAGGCGCTGCAAGTCGCACGCTGCGACCAAGACCTTTTTTTTACGAAGTTTAAGATAATTCGCGAGTTTTATCGTGCTTGTAGATTTTCCGCTTCCTTGAAGTCCCGTCATCAAAGCTACCGTAGGAGGCGTGCTAGAAAATACAAATCCTTGGCTGCTGCCTCTAGGCGCCGTTAAAATTTTAGTCAAATTTGTCTTGATGGACTGCAAAAACGGCTTCTGTCCTATCGTGCCGATACGAAGATCGGCTTCGACAAGCGCCAAAAAATCCTTTACGACTTTGTGGTGCACGTCGGCCTTTAAAAGCGCCTTTTTTAGCGTCTCCAAGGCGTTTTTTAAAGCTTTTTCGTCATCGATTGTTTTTAATTTATTGACCGCGTTTTTAAACGACTCGCTTATGATCTCAAACACTTTGATCCCTTATAAAATTTTTAAACTTGCGATGTTACCTAAAATTAACTTAAAAGCCATTGAATATCAGAGCTCTTTAGGAATTTCAAAGCCGAATTCGTTGAAGCTTGTACCTAGCGGAGCTTTAAATTTTAGCCCCAAAATCTCGGTCTCGTACGAGTGCAGAAACATCCGCTTCGCGCGGCTTTTAGCGTATTTTTCATCGCCTATTACGCCGAATCCCGCATTTGCCAGATGCACGCGGATCTGATGCGTTCTGCCCGTCTCGATCCGCACCTTTACGAGCGATTTTTTGCCGCTTACCATAAGCGGATAAACCTCGCTAAATGCGCTCTTACCGTTTGGCGAAATTTTAGAAAACGCGCCGCTTCGGGTCTTTATCGTCAAAATTGGCTCGTCAAATTTCATCTCTTCGCTCACGATCCCCTTCACAATCGCGATGTAGTTTTTTTTCACGCGTAAATTTTTAAATTCCGCAATCGCCGCCTCGCGAAATTCCTCGTTCTTATATAGCAACACGACGCCGCTGGTTTCCTTATCCAGGCGGTTTAGAAGCCCGAATTTATAGATTTTTTCCAAATTTTCGCTACTCATAAAGGGCGGCTTATTGACCGCCAAAACGTTCTCATCCTCGTAAATGATCGCGGGTTTTGCGGGCTTCATCACGCTAAATTTAGTATTTTCGCCGAGCATCTCGCGCGCTAGAGCGATCTTTGCGCCGCGCGCGCTCACAAGCCCCGCGTCTATGAGCGCTTTGGCTTCGTTGTGCGAGATATTTTCCTGCGCCGCCAGCAGTTTGTAGGCTTTTTCTTGCATTAAATTCTTTCCTTGATTAAATTTTCTATCTCTTGTAGATCGCAAATTTTATCTATCCGCGTGCCCTTTAACGGCTCTTTTAAAGCGCCTGAAATTTCATCCGCACCGCACAGGGCAATATTTTGTACGAGCGCGTACAGCGCCTTTTGATTATGAAAAAATCGCCCGCTGATGATCGGCACGCCGAAGCTCGCCGCCTCGATCGGACTATGCCCGCCGATATTGCGCAAAAAACTGCCGCCCAAGATCACGACGTTTGAAATTTTATAAAAGTTCGCTAGCTCCCCGAAGGCATCGAGCAAAATAAAATCGCTCCGAAGCCCCGCGCCGTCGCTAAATCGCTCGAAGCTAAGCCCATGCTCATGCGCCCAAGCCTTGCAAATTTCGTAGGCCTTTTCAAAGCGCTCCGGGTGCCTCGGCGCCAGGATAATTTTTAGCTTTTGCGGCGCGTCGATCGCAGGCGCTGCATTCGGTGCGGTAGAATTTAAAGACGAGCCGTTTAAAGGCGCCGTATTCGGCACGGCGGACGAAGCGTCGCTTGAAGTCGTCGCATCCAAAGAAGCTGCGTTTAAATTTACAATCTCGGGCGAGCCCGTCTCGCTGCGAAGCTCAGCCGCAGGCAAGTCCGTCTCGTCGCGGATACTCGCTGTGCGCGGGTATTTTTCGGACGCACTTTGTGAGCCGTGAAATTTTATAAAATCGTTTAAATTTGATAAAATAAGCTCCTCTTCGCCCTCGTGAGTGTTTGAGATCGTAAGCACAAAGCTATTTGCAAACGCGGCGGAATAGTCTTTCGTCGCAACGGCGATATTCGCGCTTTTCACGTTGCCCGCGACCTTTATGTTTTTTGCGCCGAGCTCCCGCAGCCGCACCGCATCAAGCTCGCTTTGCGCAAGCACCAGATCTATATTTTCAAACGCTTTGCGATAGTAAAACTTAAAGCGCAGATAGCTCGCATACGAGCGGTCACTTATGCGCGCGTTTAGCAGGATCACGTAGCTTCCGCACGCCTTGGCGGTACGGATCAAATTTAGCCACAGCTCCGCTTCGAAAATCACCAGCACGCGGCTGCCAGTAAGCCAAAACGGAAGCCAGTTTTCAAACGGCAGGTAGCGAGAGTTCGGCGTGAGAGCACGCGCCGCACCGAAGCCCGTCTGCGTGGTCGTGCTAAGCGCGACGCTCTCAAATTTAGAAATTAGCGGCGCAAGAGCGTTTACTTCGCCCAGGCTGCAGGCGTGAAAGTGCACCGCAGCGGGGCTAAATTTAGGGTTTTTGTATAGAAAAAATCGCGCCTTCAGGCTCGTGCGGTATTTTTTTTTAAAGCTTAGGATAAAAATAAAAGGCGCAGCGACGAGCCACGCCAAAAACGCCAAGGCGGTGTAGATCACTCGGCTTCTTTATATAAAATTCTGCCGCAATACGGGCAGGTTACGATGTCATCGCTTTTGATGACCGCGGAATAGGTCTTGTCGCTTATGCGCATAAAGCAGCCGTAGCAGGCCTGTTTGCGCACCGGCGAGACCGCCGTATTGCCCGCCCACTTGCGGATTTTTTCGTAGAATGAGACGGTTTTTGGATTCATCGCCTGCATTAGCTTATCGCGCTTGGCGTAGATCGCGCCGCGAGCGACCTCAACCTCGCCCATCTCGGCGCTTACCTGCTCCTGCAAGCTTTTTAGCTCGGCTTCAAACGCCTCTTGCTTTTCGCTCTGCTCTTTTACGAGCGCCTCTTTTGCGGCTACGATCTTTTCTAGCCTTTCGATCTCCTCGTTTGTGGCCTCGAGCTGCTCTTTTGCGATGTCCTCTTCGACGCTAAGGGCTTTGATCTCCTTTTCGGTCTTTGCCGCGCCGCTTTTTTTGCCCGTGCTTTTTAGCTTGGACGAAAATGCGCTAAGCTGCGCGTTTGCTTGTAAAATTTGAGATTTTAGCTCGGCGATCTCCGCATTTAGAGTTTCGATCTGTTCTTTTGCGCCGTTTATTTCAGTGCTTTTTTTACTCAGCTTCTCCTGCGCGGCCTCGATTTTAGGCTTAAATCCGTCCAGCTGCTTATCGAATTCGCAAAGCTCTACCAATTGGCTTAAATATTTGTTCATCTTTTTCCTTTAATAATACGTAAATGGATTTTTTTGCTCGCTTATTATAACTTCAATTTCGCTTTTTTGCAAGAAAGGTGCGAGCGCGCGCCCAAAATAGCGCTCACTTTCAAAATGATTTATGTCGATCAAACTCACGCCGTTTTCTAAATTTTGAAGCGCCGCGTGATATTTTATATCGCCCGTAATGAAGCAGTCCACGCCCAAGCTTTGGTTCAGTTCGCTTCCGCTGCCGGTGCAAAGCGCGATATTTTGGATGAAATTTTTCGTCTTCACGGCGCGCAGGTGCTCGATGCCAAGCTTGCGCTTTATCTGTACGCACAGCTGCTCAAAGCTCAAATCCGCGCGCATGAAAACCAAAAAATCCCGCTCGCTCGTAATTTCAAATTTTAAAATTTCGCGCGCTACGAACCCGTTTAAAACGTGCTTGTCAAAGTTCGTATGCATCGCGATGAGAGAGATGTTTTTGCGGATCATCTCATAGATCAAATTTGCAGGATATAGCCGCGGATCGAGCGATTTTAGCGGGCTAAAAATCAGCGGGTGGTGCACCACGAAAAGCGAGCCTGCCTCCGCCTCGCGTACCAGCTCGCTAGTAACGTCGAGGCTTAGATAGATTTTTGAAATTTCATCATCCAAGTTTCCAAGCATTAGCCCGCTATTATCCCACGCCTCCGCGTCGCAAAATGGCGCGGTGGCGTTTAAAATTTCATAAATTTCGCCCGTTTTCATAAATCCTACTCTGCGCTTTTATCTGTTTTATTTGCGGAATTTTGCTTGCCGTGGGCGTTTTTTAAATTTGCGCTCGCGGAATTTGCGTCCGCCGCGCCGCCGTCTTTACCGCTTTTTTTATCACTGCACGTTGCGGCGTCCAGCTCGGCGACATATTTTTGCGGATCTGCATAGCAAAGCGCGCAGTTTTTGGCAAGATCGCGGATCTTTAAAATATAATCCTGCCTCTGCGTGACCGAGATCGCTCCGCGCGCGTCAAGGACGTTGAACGTGTGCGCCGCGAGCATGCAGTAATCATACGCAGGAAGCGCCAGGCCGTGCTTTAGGATGCTTTTGCACTCGCCGAAACAATTTTCAAACTGATTAAAAAGCATCGTGGTGTCCGCAAGCTCGAAGTTGTATTTGCTAAACTCAAACTCGCCCCTTTTATGCACATCGCCGTAGGTTACTAACCCCGCTTTATCGTCCCAGACGATGTCGTAAACGTCGTCTTTATTTTGCAGATACATCGCCAAGCGCTCAAGCCCGTAGGTGATCTCGCCGCTAATTAGCTCGCACGTGATACCGCCTACCTGCTGAAAATAGGTAAACTGCGTCACCTCCATGCCGTCTAGCCAAACCTCCCAGCCAAGCCCCCAGGCCCCTAGCGTCGGGCTCTCCCAGTTGTCTTCTACGAAGCGGATATCGTGGCTTTTAAGATCTAGCCCCAGCTTTTCTAGGCTTTTTAGATAGAGCTCTTGGATATTATCCGGGCTCGGCTTTAAGATCACCTGAAACTGATAATACGCGCCAAGGCGGTTTGGGTTTTCGCCGTAGCGCCCATCTGTTGGGCGGCGCGAAGGCGCGACGTATGCCGCACGCCAAGGCTTACTTCCAAGGCTGCGCAAAAATGTAGCCTGATGATAGGTGCCTGCGCCCGCAGGCATATCGTAGGGCTGAACGAGCAAGCAGCCCTGCTCGTGCCAGTAGTTTTGAAGCGTCAAAATAATCTGTGAAAACGTCATTTTTATCCTTTTATCGATATGTAAATTTAAATTTTATCTTCCGAGTGCTTTTCAAAGTCCGTTTTAAAGGCTCTTTGCAGCTTCGAGCTTTCAAAAAATTTCCAAATTCCGGTCCAGTATTCGCCAGCTCTCGTAGGCTCATTCGCAAAATCAAAAACCGCGTAATCGCCCGCTTCGATATGTAATTTTTCGCCGGTTTCATCGCGCTCATTTTTGCAGCACTGCTTTGCGGATTTGCAAGCTTCGTCGTGGCTTTCTTTATGGTGCTGTTCCTTCGAGCAAGTGCCTATTAGCACGAAATATTCGCCCTGTGCGCCGTTTTCGTAGTCGTAATATGCGGCGTAAAATTCGTTTTTCGTGGCGCTGCTTCTGCTAGCGTTAAATTTTAAAAACTCGCCCCACAAATTTGCGATCACCCCTCGCCCGCTCACCTCATCTGCGTTGTTTGTACGAGCCCTTGGCCCACAAATTTCAAAGCTCTCGCGCAATTTTAAAATTTTCATAGATTAATCTTCAAGCAGCACTTCGATCTGCTCGGAGTCCTTTTTCAGCGCCTCCGCTTTTGCCGCGCGATCCGCCTTTAGCTTCGAGCTTAGCACCTCGTCGTTTAGAGCTAAAATTTGCACCGCCAGATACGCCGCGTTTTTTGCGCCCGCCTTGCCGATCGCAAGCGTCGCGACGGGGATACCCGCAGGCATCTGTACGGTTGAATACAGCGCATCTACGCCGCTAAGCGCGCTACCGCCGAGCGGGACGCCTAGCACCGGCTTGGTCGTATTCGCAGCGACCGCGCCCGCAAGATGCGCCGCCATGCCCGCCGCGCAGATGAAAACTTGCGCACCCTTTTTCTCGGCGTCCGCGACGTATTTAGCCGTACGGGCGGGGCTTCGGTGCGCCGAAGATACGATCATCTCGTACGGCGCGCCGAATTCGTTTAAAATTTTAGCCGTCTCGTAAACGACCTCGTAATCGCTCTTTGAGCCCATTATTATAGAAACAAATTTCATTCTATCTCCTTTCTTAAAAAGCAAAACTCCGCGAGCTTCGCGGGCAGCTTAATCTCATTTAGATTGCCGCTGTGAATCTCGCTAAATTCCTTACCGCTACGGCTTTGCAGCCTCTTAAATTTTAAATACGACTTGCCGCTAAGCTCGTAAATTTCGCCGATTTCATTATCACAAGCGCAAATTTTAAAGCCGCGCGGAGCAAAAATTTCATACGAAACGCCGGGTAAAATTTTATCTTTGACGCTTATAAACTCCCCATCCTGCGAGATCGCGCAGACCTGATGCGTGCCAAGCTCGATGCTGCGGTCTAAATTTTGCGTATCCTCGCGCTCGTACGGGCGCTTTATCAAATATCCGTCGCTAAAGCCGCGGTTTTTAAGCGTCGCAATCTCGCGCTCGTAAACGCCGGCCTCAAATTTATCGCTCGCAGCATCGTCGATCGCCGCGCGGTAGGCATTCGTGGCGCACGCGACGTAGTATTCGCTCTTGGTGCGCCCTTCGATTTTGAAGCTGTCGATCGCGCCCGTTTGCATGATCTTTTGCACGTGCGAAATGAGGCTAAGATCCTTTGCGTTCATTACGAAAGTACCCTCCCCTTCGCGCTCTTGCAAGCGGAAAAGCGCGCTGGTTTCGGGATTTTTCGCGTAAAGCTCGTAGTTAAATCTACAGTCGTTCGCGCAGCTTCCGCGGTTGCTGAAGCGTCCGCTTTGCACCGCACTAACAAGACAGCGCCCGCTATATGCGAAACACATCGAGCCGTGCACGAAAATTTCGATCTGCAGATTTGGAATTTTATCTTTAATCTCTACGGCGTCTTTGAGCGTCATCTCCCGCGCTGCGACGATGCGAACGGCGCCCAGCTCCGCCCAAACCTGCGCATCGAGATAATTTAGCACGTTAGCTTGGGTAGAGACGTGAATCGGAATTTCTGGAGCGACGGCTCGCGCGAGGTTCGCGACGCCCAAAGTGGCGATTAAAATTCCATCCACGCGCAGATCGCGAAGAAATTCCAAATGCCTTTCGATGTTTCCTAGCTGGCCGTTGGTCGCAAAGCCGTTTACGGTCGCGTAGAGCTTCTTGCCGCGCTCGTGCGCGTACGCGACGCCCTGCGCGAAGCTTTCCTTGCTAAATTCCTTCGCGCTTCGCTGGCGCAGCGAAAATGAGCCGGTGCTTGCATACACGGCGTCCGCGCCGTAAGCCAGGGCGATTTTTAGTTTCGTTAAATTCCCAGCAGGAGCTAAGAGTTCGGGTTTTTTCAAATACATTCCTAGTGATTTTTTAAGCGCGATTTTACTACAATTTAGCCAAAATTTTATTTAAGGAGCAGTTGATGCGAGCCGATCTGCACAACCACACCTATCTTTGCAACCACGCTAACGGCGAGCCGCGACAGTATTTGGAAGCGGCAATCGCACGAGGCATAGACATTTTCGGCTTTGCGGATCACGCGCCGATGAACTTCGATCAAAAATACCGAATGAGCTTCGAGCAGATGGAGCTTTACGAGCGGATGATTAGGGATCTGCGGGATGAGTTTAGCGGGCGGATCGACGTGCGGTTGGGATACGAGGTCGATTTTATGACGAAAAAAGAGCTGATGGATGAGCGGATTTTCGCGCGCGAGGTTGATTATCTCATCGGTTCGGTGCATTTTTTAAACAACTGGGGCTTTGATAACGAGGAATTTTTAGATCAGTGGAGCGGGCGCGAGATAGACGACGTTTATCGCGAATACTTTGCGCTGATCTGCGCGCTGTGCAGAAGCGGTAAATTCGACATTTTAGGGCACATGGATCTGATTAAAATTTTTAAATTTACTCCGAAAAAAGATATTCGAGTTTTAGCAGGCGGCGCGATAAACGCGATCAAAAAAAGCGGCATCGTCGTGGAGCTAAACTCCGCTGGGCTTCGCAAGCCCGCAAATGAAATTTATCCAAGCGATGCACTTTTGGAGGTGCTTGCGGATGCGGACGTGCCGATCACGCTTGGCTCGGATGCGCACTCGGTTGCCCAAGTAGCGCTAAATTACGATAAAATTTACGCCAAAGCGCGCGAGTTCGGCTACGATAAGATCGCCGTTTTCAAAAATCGCGAACGTGAGTTTGTAAAGCTGGCGTAAATTTTAACGGCAGCCGCCTTTAAATTTAAAAAGGCGCGGCGGCGAGAAATTTTAAAATTTCAAAAGCTTCGGCGGCGCAAAATTTTGAAAATCGCGGCGCGCAAAACGGCGCAGATAAAGTCGAATTTCAACTAAATAATGTTAAAATCCGCCGTTAAATTTAGCCCGAACACGGGCGGAAAAAGGAAAAAATATGGGAAAATTTGTTAATGACGTGAAGGAATTTTTTAAATTTTGCGATGAGAACGAGGTCGAGTTTGTGGATTTTAGATTTACCGATCTAAAAGGCACCTGGCACCACGTCGCTTACAACTACAAGCGCTTGCCGAAGGACTTCGCCGACGGAATTCCATTCGACGCGAGCTCGGTAGCGGCGTGGCAGCCGATCGATAAATCCGATATGATGCTAAAGCCCGACGTGCAAACGGCGTTTTTGGATCCGTTCACCGCGGACGTTACGATCATCGTCATCTGCGACGTTTACGACATCTATAAAAACGAGCTTTACGAAAAATGCCCGCGCTCGATCGCTAAAAAAGCCGAGCAGTTTCTGCAAACCACAGGTCTTGGAGATACCTGCTATTTCGGGCCTGAGAATGAATTTTTCGTTTTCGACGACGTAAAGATCATCGACGATATGAACTGCGCGATGTTTAAGGTGGACACCGAAGAGGGGCATTGGAACAGCGGCAAAAACTACAAAGACGGCTTTAACAGCGGCCACCGCCCAGGCGTAAAGGGCGGCTACTTCCCCGTCCAGCCCGTCGATTCGATGGTCGATCTGCGCGCCGAGATGCTAAAAGTGTTAGAACAGATCGGGCTTGAGACCTTCATCTGCCACCACGAAGTAGCGCAAGGACAGGGTGAGATCGGCGTCAAATACGGCACTCTCGTCGAGGCTGCCGACAACGTGCAAAAATACAAATACGTCGTAAAGATGGTCGCGCACCTAAACGGCAAGACCGCGACCTTTATGCCAAAGCCGCTCTACGGCGATAACGGCAGCGGAATGCACGTGCACCAATCGATCTGGAAAAAGGGCAAAAACACCTTTTACAAAAAGGGCAACTACGCAAATTTAAGCGACGCGGCGAGGTGGTATATCGGCGGCGTACTAAAGCATGCGCGCAGCGTCGCAGCGTTTACGAACCCGAGCACCAATAGCTACAAACGTCTGATTCCCGGCTTTGAGGCGCCGTCTATTCTAACTTATTCGAGCCAAAACCGCTCGGCTTCGATCCGTATCCCTTACGGCAGCGGCGAGAACTCCGTGCGCGCCGAGATGCGCTTCCCGGATAGCACGGCGTGCCCGTACTTGGCGTTCGCGGCGATGCTGATGGCTGGCATCGACGGTATCAAAAACAAAACCGAGCCGGTCGGGCCGATGGATGAGAATTTATTCAAACTGCACTTGGATGAAATTCGCGAGCGCGGCATCGAGCAGCTTCCGCACACGCTTCGCGGCAGCCTAGAGGCGGTGATCCGCGATAATGAGTATCTGCGCCCGATAATGAGCGAGCTTTTTATCGAGACCTATCAGCATTTTAAATTTGAAACGCAGGTTTGGCCTTACGAGGCGCGCCCTACGCCGTTTGAGTTTGCGACGAACTATTCGTGCTAAGACCAAATTTTATGCCGCGCTGCCAGAATTCCAACGGGCGGGGCGGCATAGAGCCTTGGAATTTTAAAATTTCGCCGCGCGCGAGCTTTTAAAATTCCGTCGCGCGAACTTAAACACCGCCCGTGAAGCTTCAACTCTTTTACTCTAAACGCGAAATTTTATACTTTCTGCTCATTTTGCTTGGAATTTTATCGATAAACTTAGGTCTGAAATTTTATGAATTCAAAGAATTTCGCGCGAAAAACTACGCTTTTTACGACGCGCAAATTTTAAACGCCTACGCCAAAACTAACGAGCGCGGCCGCACCTACACGGTGCTAAAGCTCAAAACGGCGGATTTCACCCTCTACACGACCGCTAAGCTCGGGCGGGAATTTCACCGCTTCGCGCGCGTAAATATCGGCATCGTAACCAAAAACGTAAAATTTTTAGATTTTTTAAAGCAGCGCTTTTACGCGCCAAGCTTTAAAATCGGAGACGAGCTTACGCCTTCCGGGGCAAAATGGCGCGCGATAATCTTCGTTCGTGCCCAACACGAAGATGAGATGACGGCGGATCTTTACTCCGCGCTGTATTTTGCGACCGAAATTTCAAAACCGCTGCGCGCTAGCGTGACGAACTGGGGCATAGCGCATATCATCTCGATCAGCGGCTTTCATCTGGGCATTATCTTTAGCACGGTCTTTCTGCTTGCAATGCCGATCTACCGCTATTTTCAAGATCGATACTTTCCGTACCGCAGCGCTAAGCGCGATCTTAGCGTCTTTGTGATCGTGCTGATGAGCGAATATCTCTTCGTGCTCGATTTTACGCCGAGCTTTCTACGCTCGCTTGCGATGTGCTGCGTGGGGTTTTACCTCGCGATGCGAAATTTCTACGTACTTAAATTTACGAATCTCTTCCTAACGATCGCGCTTCTGCTTGCGTTTTTTCCGCACCTAGCCTTTTCGATCGGATTTTATTTCTCATGCCTCGGCGTGCTGTATATCTTCCTCTACCTACACCATTTCGCGCCTAAATTTAAGCTCTGGCAGAACGTCATACTTTTTAACCTCTACGTTTGGCTCAGCATGAACGTGGCGGTCTATTATTTCTTCCCGACCGCGAGCTTGCAGCAGCTTAGCGTAATGCCGCTGGGATACGTGTTTGTAATCTTTTATCCGCTGAGTATCTTTTTGCATCTATTCGGGCTCGGCGGCGCGCTCGATACGCCGCTGCTTGCGTTTTTAAACTTTGCTCTGCCGAGCTTTCAAGCGCAAATTCCGCCGCTTCTTTTCGCGCTTGCAAACATCTGCGCGCTTGCTGCGATAAAGCTTCGCTACGCAGCGCTTGGCTGCGCGATAATCGGAATTTCGCCGATATTTTTTATAACGTAGCGCGCGAAAATTCCGGTTGGAATTTTATCCGTTGGAATTTTATGCTAAAATCGCGCTTCAAATCTCACAAAGGATCAAAATGTTTATTGCAAACCTTACCTACGTTAAAGAAGTAAGCGAAGCGGACCGCTTCATCAACGAGCACAACGCGTTTTTAGATAAATTTTTCGCGGCAGATAAATTTATCTGCTCGGGGCGCAAAGTCCCTCGCACGGGCGGCATCATCTTAATCAACGCCAAAGACCGCGCGGAGCTTGATGAGATCATCGCGCAAGATCCGTTCTTTCAAAACGGCGTCGCAAAATACGAGATCATAGAATTTGCGCCGACGAAATTTGCGCCCGAGCTTTGGCGACTTTTCGGCGAATAGAGGCTCGCGCGGGTTAAATTTTAAAATTTACGCGCTCAAATACCGCCACCGCAATTTAGCCGTTTTGCGCGCAAGATAAAATTCCCGCTAAATTTAAAAGCCGGTCGCAGCGGCAAATTTAGATAAGCTTAAAACCGAAATTATACAAAACGGCGAAATTTAAAGGAGATTTTATGCGGATAAAGCTACGGCTCGCAACGCCGCAAGATGCGGAGGCGCTGCTTGAAATTTACGCGCCTTACGTAAAGCAAACGGCGATCAGCTTCGAATACGACGCGCCCGGCGCCGCGGAATTTGCGGAGCGCATCGAGCAAACGCTGCAAAGATACCCCTATCTGCTCGCTTACGTAAGCGATGAGGCGACATTTGCGAACGATGAGCGAGATGAAAATTTTAAAATTTCCGCAAGCGCGGCAGGCGCAGAGAGTGAAATTTCGCCCGCAGACGAAGCGCGAGATCGCACAAGCGCCGCGACGAAACAAAATGGCACAAATTTAATCGTCGCTACAAAGCAAAGCGGCGTAAATTTAAAACACGGGCAAATCCTAGGCTACGCCTACGCTTCGGTTTTCAAAGAGCGCGCGGCATACGATTGGTCGGCGGAAAGCTCGGTTTATGTGTCGCGAAACGCGCACGCTCTGAGTATCGGCAGGCTGCTCTACGAGGCGCTACAGCGCGCGCTTAGGGCTCAAAACATAGTAGACATGAACGCGTGCATCGCTTGCGGGGATGACGAATATCTAAACGATGCGAGCGTGCGATTTCACGAGCGAATGGGTTTTCGCTTCGTCGGAAGATTTGAACGCTGCGCCTATAAATTCGGCCGCTGGTACGATATGGCGTGGATGCAAAAGCCGATCGGCGAGCATCTGCAAAACCAGCCCGCGATGAAGCCTTTCGCGCGCTTTAGAGATGAAATTTGCGCGAGCGCGGGCATTGAAATTTAATTTAAAGGAAAAACTTTGACCCATTTTATCATAGACGACGAAAATATCGACGTAGATAATATCTTCGACGTCGTAAATCTCAAAGAGGGCGACGAGCTCAATATCGTCTCCAACACCGCCAAAAAGATCGGCGCCTTGACCCTTGCGCGCCTATCGAAGATGGGCGTTAGCATAGGCGAGGTCTTTACGATCGGCAAGCAAAGAAAGGATTTCGCCGATAAGATCATCGTATTTCTGATGGGCAAGCTCTGCGGGCAGGAGGGCAAGATCGGCATCGTCAGCAACGATAAATTTTACGACGACGTGATAGAATTCTTTAATAATCTAAACTACCGCAAAAATCCTAAATTTGAAAAGATCAGTCTAGCCTCGCACGCCGCAGAGGCGAACGCAAAGCAAGGCAAAACAAGCGGCGCGGTGGAGAAAAAGGCCCAAAAGCAAGAGCCAAACAATGCGAAAGCGGAGTCAAAAACTACAAAGCAGGAGCCAAAGACTCAAAAGCAAGGTGCAAAAACCGCAAAGCAGGAGTCCAAAACCGCGCAACAGGAACAAAAGGCTGCAAATTCTAAAATTGTCAAAGCGGACATTGCCGCGGCGGAGGCGCTGATCCCGCAGTGCGTGAGCCTACAAGCCCTCTATGCCGCGTGCGTCGCAAAGCTCGGCAGAGCCAAGGGCTGCGAGGCCTACCGCGAGATCAAGGACGGCGCGCGGACGCGATACGCGAGCATCGCCTACGATAGCGACCTAAAAGACGGCGCCGTAAGGCGAAACGCGATCAAGCTCTACCGCGAAAGCGGCGGCGATATGGCGGAATTTCACAACAAGCTGACGAGCGAATACAAACACGCGGGGCCTGAAATTTACAAGGAATTTAAAGAAAAACTCATCGGAAAGATGATCTAGACGCCTCGGGCACAAGGATTTGAGGCGCAGCGATAGTATGCATCGCGACGTAGCGGCTAAAGCACGGCCTGGCGGCAATAGATGCGTCGTTACGGCATACGGTATGATGTGGCACAACCAAGCGCAACAAGAAATAAAACTATTCGCTTACGCGGAGTCGGTTTTATTTTCGCTGTATACAACCAAGCAAAGCCCAGGCGCTTATACATAGCAACAGAGTAAAGATATGAAGGATAAATTTCATTCTGCCAGATCCAATCCGGGTCTAATCATAGTTAAAGCTATATGGTTTGTAGCCGAAAATATGCAAAGTCTTTAAGGCTAGCTCCCTGACTTCTACCCAGGATTTGTTCTGATATACTAGATAGTCATAAGTATCTCCTTCTAGCAAGCTTTGATCTTTAAAATATTTATAAATAAGCTCTGCAAGCTCTTTTAGTATCTCTCTTTCATAGGGCAAGAAGCAAAATCTAAATTTATCGCTTAAAGCTCGCTCGCATTGATTACATAGCACTTCTGCCATCTCCGATGGATCCTCATATTCGTCGATTGTCGGATGAATAATATATTTATCCTGATATTCCAAAGAAGCCATTCGGCTTAAATAAAACATAAGCCCGCCTTTCTCAAATATCTCTTTTCCGTTAATTTGCATTTGGGTTTCCTTTTATTGGGATATAAACTTCATACTCAATCATAGTCAAAGTTATATGGTTTATATCCGAAAATATGCAATGTCTTTAAAGCCAGTTCTCTAACCTCTACCCATGATTTATTGTGATAAACCAAATACTCGTAGGTATCTCCTTCTAGCAAGCTTTGATCTTTAAAGTATCTATCTATAAGCTCCATAAGTTCTCTTAGTGCATCCCTTTCGTATGGTAAAAAACAAAATTTAAATTGCTCCAATAAAGCATTTTTACATTCAGTATATAAAAGTTCTGCCATTTCTGACGGATCTTTGTAATATTCAGCCGTAGCATGCGCTAAATATTTGACTTGATATTCCAAAGAAGCCATACGACTTAGAAAGCACATGAGCGCACCTTTCTCAAATATCTCTTTTCCGTCAATTTGCATTTGGGTTTCCTTTTATTGGGATATGGGTTTTGCCCACATTATATCGTAATATATTTTTAAAATTCTCGCAAAAATTATCATTTTATAAAACTACTATTTTAAAAGCGCAATTTGTTTTAAAGCCTTTTTCGCGCACTCCCTTAAATCCTCTTCGCTTAATGAATCGCCTACCGTATCATCACCCTTCAACTCTTCGTCTGGTTCAAATTCATCAATGTCCGTAAGAAGTCTATTAAGCGGCTCATAATATTCATCGGGAAAATTTTTATCATTCATAAATTTCTCCCAATATATCTTTTCAAATTCAAACACGTCGATTCTGTTTTGCAAAAATTCCTCTATTATTTTTATATATTCTTCTATCATTGCCCCTCTTTCGGTATATTTTTAATCGCCCGCCGCTTTAATACTTAGAACTGACCATAGATTACTACCTATATTCACGCCTTCGCATAAATTTTTTATAATTGTTAAGTCGTTAGAAGAAATTTTTATATCATATTCATACATTTGAACTAAAAAATCTTCCAGCGCTATACCATATTCTCCAGCCTTAACCAGCTCTTTCAAATAAATTACAAAGTCGCACCGACCGACTCCGGCAAATTCATCTTTGTAATTACTGAATAAATTTAAAAATATCAGATCGTTATATCTCATTCGCTTCTTTTCTCGAATTTATTTCTCATCGCCGCTTCATAATCTTCTAGCCTCGAATTTCTATTTGCATATCAAGCAAGTCATCGTGATCTGGGTATTTGGCGGTCTCCGAGAGCGTAAATTTTATCACGTCTAGCAACTGTTTAGCCAAATCGCTGTATTTTTTCTTAAATGCATTAAAATTTAAGAAAATCAACTTTAAATCGTCTCGAACGCCTTGCTTATTTTTTAAACCGTATCGTGAGTTTTCTTCTTTTTCCTCGATATATTCGCTATAGCTTTCCCACTCGTCTTTATCTTTATATTGCTCCCACTCTTCCTCGCTATAGTCTTTCCATTCCTTAAATCGCAGAAACCAAAAGAAATCCGCGAATGCATCAGGGCCGATGCGTAGCGGCAAATACAGCTTTTCGGATAAATATGAGTATAACTTATGCTCTATTTCTTTGGGGCAATAATCATGCCACTCATCAATATATCTTCTGTCTTTTTGTAACTCATCAAAGTCAATCACTGCTTCCGTCATTTTTCCCCACCCTAACTATGCTAACGCATATTTTCTTTAAATTCTAAAAATCAAATAAGCGTAGATTAACGCAAACTCGCCTTTATTAAATTTTAGTATAAATCAGACCAAAAAGGCACATGCGGGCATTTTCCGACCGGCTCAAGAGGATTTTCGCTAAATTCTCTCAAAAAGTAGTCATATAAATTTTTCCCATAATAGATGACGTCGGTATAGTGTATAGATAAGACCGGCGGATCCGGCAATTTAAGACACGGCATATACCTATGAGAATATATAGGTATAATCTTAGGTGCGATTTTGGCTGCTTCTAGTATCTGTCTCTTATACACATCTCCGAGCCCACGAGACTACGCTGCATCTC
>UQCL01000026.1 GCA_900539505.1 uncultured Campylobacter sp.
CAGGCTTTTTTGTAAAGCTTCATCATCGCGCGCGGCGAAATTTTTATAAAGTTCCGCCGCCTTTTCGGAGCCGCAATCAAAAGCGCGCGCGGAGCTAAATTTAGATGCAACCGCTTTGTAATTTAATACTTGTTGCGAGCCAAACTCGGTAGATTTTTCATCAAAACCTTCTGTAGCAAGCTCGCGCCCCGCTTTTTCGTTATTCTCGCAAGCTGTAAAATTTGCGAAATTTATGAAATTCTGCTCGCAGTCCGGAATATCTATAAAATTTTGCGTAGAATTTAACGCGAAATCATACGTAAAATTTTGACCTGCATCGCAAGCGAGATCGGAATTTCCGTCCAAATTTACCTCGGAAATTCCGTCTGAACAAGCGGCGAGGTTTTTATAAAACTCCGCCGGCTCGCCCGAAATTATCGCGCTTGCGTAAGCTACGCTGAAGCTTAGTTTATTTTGCAATATAGCCTCTTAGCGTGACGCCGCTCATTATCGAGCCTACGCCGCATTCAAACTCCTTGTCGCTCACGAAAACGTTTTTGTAATAGTAGCTCGTGATGTTTACGACCTTGTTGCCACCCTCTTTTTTGGCGCGATCTTGAAAGCTAAGTAGCGCCGATAAAAACGCACGGTTGCATGCGGCTTGATCGGTCTTATTGATGCTGTTTGTTTTTTTGTTAGAGCTTAGCTGCTGCGTGATCTTTCTGCCTGCGGATTTGTTGCCGAAGTAGAATTTTATGTTCGGATCAAGCTTGGCTTTGGCGTCTGGCTCTGCGAGTGCCGCAGCGATCGGGAAGCGCACGATATCGTTTTTGGCATAAGCCACATTAGCGACAAAAAGCGCCGCAACTGCGAAAAATAGAAATTTTTTCATTTTCTCTCCTTTAGTCGATAAATTTTTTAAAAATCAAAGATGTGTTTACGCCGCCGAAAGCGAAGTTGTTATTCATAACGTAGTCCGTCTTTATCTCCTGCGGCTGCGTGAGGTACCTAAGCGGCGCGCACTGCGGATCGATATCTCGTAAATTTAGATTCGGATAAAACAGCCCCTCATTCATCATCATCACCGATATGAAGCTCTCCAGCGCCCCGCACGCGCCCAAAGTATGACCCAAATAGCCCTTGTAGGAGCTCACTGGCGTCTGCGAGCCGAAAATTTCATGCGTTGCGATAGATTCCGCGACGTCGCCTTGTCTGGTCGCCGTGGCGTGGGCGTTTACGTGCCCGATGAGATCCGGCGAAATCGCGGCGTCTTTGAGCGCCAGCTGCATCGCCGCGCGCATAGTCTCGCTCTGCGGGCGGGTGATATGCGTGCCGTCGCAGGTCGTGCCGAAGCCCACTATCTCGGCGTAAATTTTAGCGCCGCGCGCAAGTGCGCTCCCAAGGCTTTCTAGCACGAACATGGCGCCGCCTTCGCCCAAAACCAGCCCGTCGCGCGCTATATCAAAAGGTGCGGGGCTGAGAGTAGGGGTGTCGTTTTTACAGCTTGTCGCGTAGAGCTTATCAAATACGAATGCCTGACTTGGGTGTAGCTCATCCGCGCCGCCTGCTAGCATCATATCTATCAGGCCGAATTTTATCGCTTCGTAGGAGTAGCCGATCGCTTGAGATGCGCTCGTGCACGCAGAGCTCGTAGGTATGAGCCTGCCTTTTAGTCCGTAGTAGATCGCGATATTTGCAGCGACGGTGTGAGGCATCATCTTTACGTATGAGTTGGCGTTGAAGGTACTATCCTTGCCATGCAAAATATCTATGACCTCGCCCGTAGCCTTCGCATCGCCGCTACAGCTACCCGCTGCGACGCCCATACGACCGTCCTTTATGCGCTCATCTTCCAAAAGCCCCGCATCCGCCAGAGCTTCGCCCGCGGCATCTACGCCGAACATCGCTACCTTGCCCATCGAGCGGGTATCTTTGCGGTTCCAGTGCGCAGGCGGCGCGTAGTTTTGTATCGGCGCACCAAGCCTAGTGTTTAGCTCCTCGCCGAAAATATCCCATTCGCTCATATAAACCACGGCGCTTTTTTGCTGCGCCAAATTCTGCTTGATGCTCGCCCAGTCCCGCCCGAATGCACAGACGTTGCCAAAACCCGTAATAACTACTCTATTTAACATAATCCACCGTCTATTTTAATAACCTCTTTTGTGATATATGCGGAATTTTCGCTTAGCAAAAACTCCACCAAATGCGCCACCTCGCTCGGCTCGCCGATGCGCCCTAGCGGGATTGCGCCCAAAATTTGCTCGCTTGCAGTTTCGTTTATACCTTCGCTCATCGCCGTTTTGATGAGCCCGGGAGCCACGACGTTTACCGTGATCTTGCGGCTTGCAAGTTCTATCGCTAGCGATTTTGCCGCGGCGATTAGGCCTCCTTTGCTGGCGGCGTAGTTGCTTTGGCCGCGGTTGCCTGCAATTCCGCTAACCGAGCTCATCACCACGATACGCCCGCCCTTTTTGGCGCGGATCATCGGCATCAGCGCGGGCTTTAGGACGTTATAAAACCCTCCTAAATTCGTATCTATCACGCTTTGCCAATCCTCGCGCTCAAACCACACGAAGGAGTTATCCCGCGTGATGCCAGCGTTTAGCACGATGCCCCAGTACGCGCCGTTTGTCTCTATGTCTGCTTCGATACGCTCCTGCGCCGCAGCGGTATCTGCGACGTCAAATTTTAAAATTTGAACTTCCGCCGCGCCTGCGTCCAAGCAGCGCTTCGCTACGTCTTTTAGCTTTGCTTCGTTGCGTCCGTTTAGCGCCAAGCCGTAGCCCTTTTGCGCTAAATTTAACGCACACGCCTCGCCGATACCGCCGCTTGCTCCGGTAATTAAAATTCTCTTAGCCATTTATACTCTTTAGCATTTCATCGTTCGGGTTCATCACGCTAAGCGTGGCGCTTGCGATATGTTCGCCGCCGCAGCGGATCTCGCAGTCGAAGATATATAGCCCCTCGCCGTCGCTCACGCTCTGCCTCGCCGTCGCGATTACGCGCTCGCCCACCTTCAGGCTTGCGCGCGAAATATCTAAGTTCCGCACGCCCAGCAAAAACCCGAGCCTTGCCTCGCCGCCGTTTCGGTGACCCGAATAGGCGCCTATGCATTGCGCCATGATCTCCATATATGTGTAGCTGCCGAGCTCTCCGTTTTCGGTAAACGGCGAGTCCTCTCTCACTCTAAACGCACAGCTCGCATATCCGTCGCTCACCTTTAGAATTTCATCTACGAAGACCATATATCCGCTCTGCGGTAGGATACTAGAGGCTCTCATACGCGTCCTATTATGGTTACGGCGTTGTCTCCGCCGAAAGCAAAGTTTAGATTCATCGCGGTATCTACGCGCGCTCTTTTTGCTTCGCATGCGAGGTTAAATTTAGACAGCGCGGTTGGAATTTCGCTCATTTGTAAAGCTTGATCTGCAGCGTCTTTTAAAATTTTATCATCTAAAATTTTGTCTTCCGCGCCTTGCAAAGCTTTAGACGCAGCCAAAATTTCATCCGCGCCGCTTTTTGAAATTTCATCCTGCGCGTTTTGTAAAATTTCATCGCCCAAGCTGCATGAAATTTGATCGCTTTCGCTGTTTAAAATTTCATCGTTTTGCTCGCCGTGCCGCGCCTGCGCGCCGCGAAAAATTTCAGCCTCAGAGCCGCCCCAAATTTTATCATTCGTAAAATTGGGCGGGATCACGCCCTGTCTGATCGCCTCGTAGCACACGGCAAGCTCGATCGCCCCCGCAGCGCCCAGAGTGTGTCCGATCGCCCATTTTGACGAGCTCGCGGGCGAGCGGGGCAGGGCGGCGCTCATAGCCAAGGCCTCCATCGCGTCATTAGCCGCAGTGCCCGTGCCGTGCAGATTTACGTAGTCCACGCTTTGCAGCTGCGCCGATTTTAGCGCAGTTTTGATCGCTTTGATCTGCATACGCGCGCTAGGATCGGGCTTGGTGATG
This sequence comes from uncultured Campylobacter sp., assembly GCA_900539505.1. Taxonomy (GTDB): domain Bacteria; phylum Campylobacterota; class Campylobacteria; order Campylobacterales; family Campylobacteraceae; genus Campylobacter_B. The sequence goes on from UQCL01000026.1 coordinate 3,936, forward strand.
TGGTAGGCATCGGAGTTTGCGGCGTGAGCCAAAATCGCGACGTCGCTTATGCGCTCGCGCGAAAGCACGAATGCGCAGGCTCCCTCGCCCAGATTTGTGCCTGCCCGCGCCTCTGAAAACGGCTTTAGCGGCTGCTCGCTTAAAATTTCAAGCGCGCTAAATCCCTGCAGCGTGAGCTCGTCTAATGCGTCGGCGCCGCCGAATACGACCGCGTCGCAAAGTCCTGCGCAGATGAGGCGCGAAGCTTCGATCAGAGCTTTGTTTCCGCTAGTGCACGCACTCGAAACTCCGATCGAGACGGATTTTAGCCCGAAGCGTTCGCGGATAAAATTTGCGGGATTTGCGTGGGAGTTGCGCTCGAAGCAGAAGTTTTTAAATTTATCGTTTGCGTCTTTTGAAATTTTGGCGAAATTTTCGCCGTTTGGGGTAGGAATTTCACTGCACGGCGCGGAGTTTTCGCCGTCTTGCGAGATAAAATTTTCCGCGCCCTTGTCGCAGGCGAAAAATTCCGCATAGTTTTCCTGCACGCCGGTATTGGTGGTCGCAAACACTACGCCTACGCGGTGCGCGCCGAATTTTTGCACGGCTTGCTCTATTTGCTCTTGCACGCCGAGGCAGGCGTAAAGCGCCAGAGCGTTCGTGCGCGTGGCGTAAGCGCGATCTTTGATCTGCGGCAGCGGCGTATCCACGCGCCCAAAGATGAAATTTTTGCCACAGACGCTAAGTTTTCGCAGAGCGGATCTCTTCTCGCACAGCGCGCTAAAAAGCTCTGCGGCGCTGTTTGCGCCCGCACAGATTAGCCCCGGGCTACTTAGATACTGCGTCATATCGGCGCCCCTTTAAGTTTATTGTAAAATTTGCTTTATCCGCATTCTCAAGCAGGGCTAAGAATACTCGCTCGCTCTGCGAATCGGGCGGAAGGAAGCCGTCGTTGCGAAATTTCGCCTCGCCGTGCGCGATCGATAAAATTTTACGTGCGATCGGCGCGCCTAGCATATCGAGCCAGACGAGCTTGTAGCGGCTCTCCTCGCCGTTTGCGGGTGAAATTTTGGAGATCAGGGCTCTGCTTTTTACGCCGAGCTCGTCCGTCAGGATGAACTGCTTTTGGCTAAATTCCGCTATCTGCCCGGGCGCTTTGCGCGCGCATCCGCCTATAAAAAATGCGGCGCAAAGCAGAATGAAAGCCGTTTTAGAAATAGCATAAAAACGATAAGCAGGTCTCAAAAATTCTCCCTAAAAACGAGCGAAATCAAAATCTCGCCCTCCAAAATATAGCTCTTATGTGACCACGCCCTGCCGCGCTCATCAAGCGCCAAAGCTTCTCCCTCCACGCCGCGCGCCAGCCCCACGCGAGCAAGTGCGTAAAAACCTAGGTTTCGCGCCTTAATCAGCGCCTCTTTGATCGTGTAAATTTTATAAAAAACGAACGCTTTTTTGCTTTCGTCCGCCGCCGCCAAAAGCTCGCGCTCAAAGGCGTTGAAACAAAACTCGCTCGCCGCGGCAAAATTCCGCGGTTTTAAAATTTCAAGATCGAGCCCGAATTTTTGCCTCGCTAGAGCCACGGCGACGATCGTTTTGCCCTCCGCGCTTTTGTGCGAGATACAAAATTTGCCGCGCTTTTTAAAGCGCGCTTTAAGCGCCCGCGAAACGCGAAACTCGCGCAGATGGCCTCGCGCGCGCGCCAGCTTCTTATCGCGCCTGCTCAAAAGCCGCCTCGGGGCGCACAGATCCTCGTCGGTGATTAAAATTTTTATCTCGCTCATAAAGCTCCGATTTTACTAAAATAGTCTTTATAAAAATATAAAATAGCGCCGTAGCGTTAGAATTTCGTTTAAAATTTATTTGATGCGATTGGGTTCAAAGGCGCACTAAAACATAAAATTTATCGCGTTTGCGCTAAGGCCTCGGGCGCGGTAAAATTTTAAAATTTAGCGCGTTTTTGATCTGCGCCGCGCGCTTTTTTGGTTCGACATATTCTACTTTGCGGCGTCGGTTGCGTTCGTTGCGCTCGTCTTGTTTGTCGTATTTTGTGTGACCGTCATGTTTGGTTAAATTTTTAGCGCGGCTGTATCAAGAGGCAGACAGCGCAGGGTTTGAAAACATCGGCGCGGAATTTTAAAAATTCTGCGATAAAATTTCTACCGCAGGCGGCGTTTGTGCTAAAGCTTTTGCGACGAAATCCGGATGCGTCGTGCGATGAAATTTTGAAATTCCGAAGCGGAATTTTAAATCGCGAGCAGTGCGTGTCGCAACAGACGCCGTAACATAACAGCGCAAAATTAGCCGCATTTGAATAAAACGGCATAAAATTTAAGCGCTCCTGAATACGGCAGCTCGAAATTTAATTAAAGCGGCACGAAATTCAATCGTGCTTAGCTAGAACAACCGCATTAAATTCTGAGCTGTGCCGTGCCACACTCAATTTGCCGCCAAGCTGGATTAAATTTTATGTAAAAAATTTCGCCGCTAAGCTACGACAAATTTAGATCAAAATTTCGCTAGCGTGCCTATATGTGGTAATTTTTTACGAATTTTTCTATGCGCTCAAAGCCGCGTTTTAGATTTTCCATAGAACACGCAAAGCTTACGCGGAAGTGCCCATCCATGCCAAATCCGCCTCCTGGCACCGTGGCTACGAGCCCTTTATCTAGCAGTTGCATGCAGAATTTCATACTATCAGGTTCTACCTGAGAGCAATCTATGAAGAAATAAAATGCGCCGTCAGGTTTTACGACACTAAGCCCCGGGATCGCGCCTATCGCGTCCGTGCCAAAATCGCGCCTGCGCTCGTATTCGCGCCTCATCTCCTCGATATAATTATCTGCCTCGCCCCGCAGCACTGGCATAGCGCCTGCCTGGACGATACTTGCTACGTTGCTGACGCTTTGACTTTGCAGGCTGATCATCGCCTTATTTAGCTCATCGATCGCACAGGCGGTGTAGCCGAAGCGCCAGCCGGGCATCGCGCCGCATTTGCTTAGCCCGTTGATCGTCACGGTGCGCTCGAACATATCCTCACTGATGCTTGCTGCGGCTATGAAATTCTTGCCAAAGACAATTTTTTCGTAAATTTCATCGGCAATTACCAAAATATCCGTGCCTTTTAGTACTTCCGCAAGCTCTTGCAGCTCCTGGCGCGAATATACGGCGCCTGCGGGGTTGCTTGGGTTGAAAAGGCACAGCGCCTTCGTGCGCGGCGTGATCGCGGCTTTGAGCTGCGAGGCAGTGATTTTGTATCGGTTTTCCGCCTTGGTGTCTACGATGACGGGCTTGCTGCCATAAAATTTTACGATTTCGGGGTAAGTGACCCAATAAGGCGCCGGTATTATGACCTCATCGCCTTCGTTTAAGATGCAGTTAAAGGCGTTAAATAGCGAGTGTTTGGCGCCTACGTTGGTGATGATCTGATCGGGTCTGTAATTTAGGCCGTTATCACGCTTTAGCTTCTGCGCGATTAAATTTAAAATTTCAGGCGTTCCGGCAACCGGCGTATATTTTCCACAGCCCTTAGCCATAGCTTCTATGACAGCCCTTTTGGCGACCTCTGCAGTATCGAAATCAGGCTCGCCCGCGCTTAGGATTACGACGTCTTGCCCCTGAGCTTTCATCTGCTTGGCTTTAGTGCTGATTGCGATCGTTAGGCTTTCGCCGAGCTTGCTTACGCGACTTGAAAGTGTTAATTTCATTGATGCTCCTTGGATTGGTTTAGACAATTTAAAATTTGATTTTTGACGCTAAAAGCTCTGCCGCTACTTGGGTCTTGGTTGTAGATATCGTCGATTTTATAATCGCCTCCGCTACGGACGAGTTTGTAGATTATCGTCTGCGCGCCGTAGGGGCAGGTCTGTGTCACTACGACGGTATCGCGCTGCCCTAGCTCAAAATCATATTTCGCGTCGTCGCAGACATCTTGACCGCCGATTATTGGATCGTAGTCCAAGCAGCCTACCTCACCTTCGCCAGCAGAGGCTTCATCTTGCATAAGCACGGATCTGAAAGAAGCTGATAGGGCATTTTTGTGATCGCCGAAATAGGTGCCCTTGATGTATAGACTTTTTACTAGGCTTATTCTGGCGTCGTCCGCGGAATTTTTCGCGCTATTAGCATCGCCGCCGCTTGCCGACAAAATAGCACAAATTATAAAAAATAGAGCTTTTTTCACTTTAACCCTCTTATTTTAATGATTTCAGATACTCTTCGTAGAATTTATTGAGATCCTCATCCATTTCGGCGATATCTTTTCTGCCGTTGCAGATGCAATCTTCCAAAATTTCGATACGCTTGATGAGATATTTGATAAGTTCTTGGCTGATATCTGGAATTTTATTATGTGCCAAAGGATCGCTCTCGCAGCCGCCTAAAATTCTAGCGGGCACGCCCACGGCGGTGCAGTTTGGCGCGACATCCTTTACGACGACGGAATTTGCGCCGATTTTGGAATTTTCGCCGATGGTGATATTGCCTAGCACTTTGGCTCCCGCGCCTACTACGACGCCGTTTTGCAGCGTCGGATGGCGCTTGCCGTGCTCTAAGCTCACGCCGCCGAGAGTGACGCCTTGATAGATCAGACAGTTATCGCCGATGATCGCCGTTTCTCCAATGACAAGCCCCGTGGCGTGGTCGAAAAATACGCCCGAGCCGATCTGAGCGCCCGGGTTTATATCTACGGCGGTGATTATACGAGTAAGTCCGCTGATCGCGCGAGCTATGAGCTTAAAACCTCGCTCGTAGAAAAAATGCGCGAAGCGGTAATTTATTAGCGCCCAGACGCCTGGATAGCAGAAAAATATCTCAAATACGCTGTTGCATGCGGGATCCTGGCGCATCGGCTCGGTGAAGTCCCGTTTTAAAATTTGCCAAAAACTCATTTGATCGTCTTTAAGTAGCTATTGTCGTTTAAAAACAGATATAGCTCGCCCAGGATATGCTTTTTCTCTTTATCTCCGATAAGATTTGATTTTTCGACGCGCTCGTTTAGGCTTTCGCGGATATCTACTACGTCGTAGTCCATATCCTCCAAGATGTCGATGACCGATTGAGATTCGATGAAATCCTTGATCTCAAAGCCGCCGTCATCCTTTAAAATCACGGTCGCCTCTGTTGGGTGTGCAAAGAGGTTGTGGCTCATGCCAAGCACCTCCTGGTAGGCTCCGACAAGAAAAAAGCCCAAAAAGTACTCCTCCTCTTCGGGATCTACGTCGTGCAGAAATAGCGGATTTTTTTGACTGTCGAATTCTATCTCGCCGTCGCTATCGCAGGTGATATCCCAGATCGACGCCGATAGCGTGGCGCGCTCGTCCAGCCTCTCTAACGGCATGATCGGGAAGTGCTGCTTGATGCCCCAAAAATCTGGCAGGCTTTGGAAGATCGAGAAATTTACCAAATAGCGCTCTTGGGCGTTGCCTAGGGAGTTTAAGAAATTGCTATATTCTTGCTTGTTGCCTAAAATTCCATACGCCTTTCGCATTATTAGATGAACCAAAATTTCGCCGTTTGAGCGGTCGATTAGATCGACGTATCCCAGATCAAAAAGGGTAAGCACGCTCTCCATGTGCGACATAGCATCGTGCAGATACTCTAGCGCGTTGGAGGGCTTTAGAGTTTTATACAGATCGTATAGTTCGGCGACTACCGGCGGATTGTCCTTTTTTAGGGCGAGCTTCTCTTCGGCGTATTCTTGGGTAAAAAGCTCCAAAATCGGCGCTACGAGTACTGCATGGCTGGCGGCTACGTATCTTCCGCTCTCGATAAAAATATCAGGCTCGGCCTCTTTTTTATCCTCTGCGATTGATTTTAGCAAAAAAACCACGTCGTTGGCGTATTCTTTTAGCGTATAGTTGCGGCTGGAGCTTTCTTTGGCTTGGGAGTATTCGATAGCGAGCCCTCCGCCTAAATTTATGGATTTTAAATTTTTCGCACCCATTTTGCGAAGCTCGGTATAGATGTTACCCGCCTCGATGAGGGCCTTTTTGAGCGGATGGATCTCTGTAATCTGTGAGCCGATATGAAAATGGATCATCGTAAACTGCTCGATGAGATCGTTTTTCTTGAGTAAGTTTATCGCCTCTATAAGCTCGGTCGAGGTAAGACCGAATTTGGAATTTATCCCGCCGCTTTTCGCCCACAATCCGCTTCCGGAGTTATGCAGCCTGATGCGTAGCCCGATGAAAGGCTTTGGTGCAAACCGCTCCTTAGCCGTTTCGATGATGGTTTCAAGCTCGTTTAACCCCTCGATCGTAAGCGTTACGTTATGCCCCATCTCTGCGGCGATGAAGCCGATATTGATGAGCTCCTTATCTTTAAAACCGTTTACGGTAATCGGCGCGCCGTAGTTATTATATGCCATCGCTAGCAGCAGTTCAGGCTTGCTGCCGGCTTCGAGTCCGTATCCGTAAGGCTCGCCGATATCGACTAAATTTTTAACGAAGCCGGGGAATTGATTTACTTTAAGCGGATAGACGGCGTGGAATTTTCCCTTGTAATCAAACTCCTTAATAGCGCGGTTAAAATTTGAGTAAATTTCGACGATCTGCTTTTTGATGAGGTGCGGGAAGCGTAGCAGTATTGGGCCTCGCACGCCGTCTGCGCGGATCTCTTTTATGATATCCACCAAAGGCTGCTTGAAATCGGAGTTTAGGCATAGCTTGCCGCCGTCTATCGTGAAGTTGGAATTTCCCCAGATATTTAGTCCGTAATCGTTCATGCTCTATCCTTAAAAAATGCTTCGACCTCTTTAAATTTAATCGCAAAGGTGGTTTGATCCTCTAAATTTTTACACCACACTTCGGCGCGATCAAACTCGTCCTGTCCGATGCAAAGGCAAAATTTCGCCTCCGCCCCGTCGGCCGCTTTTAAATGCTTGGCTAGGCTCTTGGGCTCGTATGAAATTTGAGTTTTACAAAACTTTCGCAGCTTTAGCGCAAACGAAAACGCCGTGCTTACGAACGCCTCGTCCAGTGCGCCGATATAAAGTCCCTCACGCGCTTGTGGGCTTTCGCGCGTTTTTAAAATTTCGGCTATTCGTTCGATACCGATCGCAAAGCCCACGCCCGCCGTCTTTCTGCCGCCTAAAAACTTCACGAGTCTGTCGTAGCGCCCGCCGCCGCCTACGGCGCTTTGCGCGCCAAGCTCGCTTGAGACGAACTCAAAGGCGGTTTTGCAGTAGTAATCAAGCCCGCGCACGAGTTTCGGATCGATCTCAAATTTTTGCCCGTTTTGGGTTAAAATTCTTTGCAGCTGCGCAAATTCCGCGGCGCAGGCGTCGTTTAAATTTTCCGTTATAAGCGGTGCGGCGGCTAAAATTTTCTGACAGCTTTCGTTTTTGCAGTCCAGCACGCGGATCGGATTGGTGTCGATGCGCCTTTGGCAGTCCTCGCAAAGCCTATCTTTGCGCTCTTGCAAGAAATTTACGAGCTTGGTTTTATACGCAGGCATGCACTCCTCATCGCCTAAAGAGTTGATTTTAAGCGTTGCGGCGACATTTAGCTCGCATAAAATTTGAGATAGCATCAAGATCACGCTCGCATCCTCATAAACGCTACTTTCGCCGAAGCACTCGACGCCGAATTGATGAAACTCGCGCAGGCGCCCCTTTTGCGGGCGCTCATAGCGAAACATCGAGCCTTGATAATAAAATTTATGCACGCCGCCGCTGCGGTCTAGCTTTTTTTCGATAAAGGCGCGCACGACGCCCGCGGTGCCCTCGGGGCGCAGGCAGACGCTATCGCCGCTTTTATCGTTAAACTCATACATCTCCTTGCCGACGATGTCGCTGCTCTCGCCGACGCTGCGGCGAAATAGCGCGGTCTGCTCGAGCTTGGGCGTCTCGATAAACTCATAGCCGTAGTTTTGCGCGATCTTTTCGCAGGTTTTGAGCACGCGCCTAAACAGCGCCGCAGGCTCGCTCATAACGTCGTTCATACCGCGAAGTGCTTTGATCATCTATAAAATCCTTTGTGAAATTTTAAAATTTTTCGGGGCGATTATAGTTAAATTTACCTAAATTTTAAGCCCTGCCGCTCGCAGCAACGTATCGGTTCTGCTTATTTACATCGCGCGCCGCAGAATTAAAATACGCTTCGTGATAAATTAAATTCGGCAAAGTACGGATAAAAAGGCAAACCTCAAAGGTCGCTAAATTTCAATCGCCTATGCAAGCTCAAGCGAAAGTATCTCCGTGACCTTGCCCGCTTCGTCCTCGCAGCTTACGGCGATATAATCAAAGCCGTTTGCCTTAACCTCATCCCACGAGGCGGTCCCGCCGTTTATCAGCAGGACTTTGCCGCTCTCGTCCGTTTCGTATTCGTCCATTTCGTCGTCGTAATCGATATTGTAGCCGAATTTTAGATGGATTTTACGCGGCGGTAGGTTAAATTTCACTAGTTCGCGGCGGGCACTTTTTCTGCGTCAAGCTCGTCGCAAAACATCGCGTTGTAGCCGTGCGTAGCGCCGTCAAAAAGTAAAATTTCCTCGCCCGTTTTCACGCATTTGGCTACGAGCTTGCACGGCACGAGCTCGTCCTCGTCGTCGTAGAGATCGGCGATGTAATCGTTCGGCAAAGCTTCGTCGCGAAAAAGCTCGCCGAAATAATAAATTTCAAAGTATTCGCCGCCCGCGCCGGATCTGACTTGGACATTTAGATAATCGTCCCGGGTCACGTTAAATACGTGATTTGCTAGATAAGTAGGCACCCTCTTGTCCATCTTTGCTCCTTTGGCGTCAATTTAAAATTTCGCGAAATTATAGCATACCTCGCGTCCGAAGCGTCTGCTCGCGCAATCAAAAGGCGGGCCGTTTGCAAGCCTGCTATCGCCGCGCGACTTAAAATTTCGCATACGGCGCGACTTGAAATTCCAATTACAGCGCGGTCGCCGCTCTCGCTCGCACATACAGGCTCGTTGGCGAGCTAGGCTTAAGAGATGAATAAGCCCTGCCGCTCGCACTCTTTTGCACATACGCAGCCTGCGAGCACGGCTTGTAAAATTTTAATTTGCTTGTATCGTTTGTAAATTTTAATCTGCTCGCACGGCACGTAAATTCTAATCCATTTTGCCATTTGCGATTTTTAATCTGCCCGCATCATTTGCGAATTCTAATCCTCTTGCGTCATTTTGCAAATTTTATCTGCTCGCGCGGCACGGCTCCGTCTATACAAAGCGGACTTTGAAATTTTTTCTGGAGCGGGATCTGTTTGTGAAGCGCGCTCCGTGATACCTTGCGCCCGCTTGCTTTGAGGTTACGAAAGCGCGAGTAAAACTGCGCGCCGCAAGCGACACGGACAAATCTAAACGCCGTGCGGAAATTTTAAGCCGTGCGCCGTATGGGTTTGGACTTGTTTGCTTTAAGCAGATTACGAAATTTCATTACTTTCGGGGTTCAAACCTCGCCCGCCCGCAAGCGGCGAGATAGATCTAAATGCCGCGCGAAATTCTAAGCTGCGCGGAAGAGCAACCCGCTGCGGGCCCTTAAAATTTGAGCGGCAGTTATTACTTTGCCGCAAATCTCGGTTAAAAATTTAAACGGCGAGATCGTTTCGCCACTTTTTTGCGTAAAACAAACCTAAGACGGCTCGCTTCGTCCCCTCCTGACGGCGCTAAATTTGTGCGGATATCGGTTAAAATTTAATACGGCAAGTCCTACTTCGCTGCCTTGAAGCTCAAGAATTCCTCGTAGTGGCGATCGATGATCTCTTTGATCTCGGCGTAATTTTGCGGCGAATTTTCTATGTAAAAGTAGGCGTTGTCGAAGTTTTTCTCGCCGAATTTTCGCGCGACGAAATCGTCGTAATCTTGCAAATACCAGCCGTGAGTTTTGGCAAATTTCGTGCGGTCCGTGGTGTAGTAGGCATTTGCGAAGGCCTTGCCTGCGGTGTTTAGCTCGTCGCTGCTTAGCACGCCGTCCATGGCGTCGAAAAAATACTGACGGTAATCAAAGCTATCGTCCATCCGCGCTATATCGTCCGCGAAATCCGCCGCGAAGTCCTTGGAGTAGAGCTTGCGCTCCATGCACCAGCGGAAGAAAAACGCGATGTGCGTCGCGCCGTTTTCCTGCGGGATATCTGTCGGCGCATTTTTTGCGCCCCAGTGCCATTTTGCCTTGTCGTAGGTCACGTAAACCATTTTGCTCTCCTTTTTTTGGACTTTAAGTTGCATAAATTTTAGAAATTAAAAGCAAACGACGCTTGGTAAAGCTCTAAATTTTATCCGATGCAATCTGCGCCGTGAAATTTCAAATTTTATATCAGGTCGCCCGTTACCTTATAATCGCATTCGCTTCGTAAAATTTTGCCGCGACTAAAATTACGTTTAAATTCTATCGCATCTCGTAGAATTTCATGCACCCCGTCCTATGTCTTTCAGTCGCTGCTTTGCCGCCGCCGTTACGTCCTCTTCGTAATCATACCACGCAAACATCGCGCCGTGCTGCACAGAGCCGCCCAGCAGATCGCCTCCCTGGCGGTTTTTCAGATCGATATTTGCAACCTTAAATCCGTCCAGCGTCGCTGCGAACTCGCGCAGGCGCTGCGGCGGGGATTTGAGCTTGGTGTAGAGGTAGCAGCGCCCCGCCTGGCCTTTGCGTCCGACGCGCCCTCGCAGCTGATGAAGCGACGCGAGCCCCATCCGCTCGGCGCCCACGATTAAAATGACGCTAAGCCGCGGCAGCGAGATGCCCACTTCGACGATCGTCGTAGTTATCAGTAGCCGCCCCTCGTCGCGGAAGCGGCGCAGGATCTCCTCCTTGTCCTTGTCGCTGCCGTGGGTAATCATCACGTCCGCAAACTGAGCCTTCCAAAACGGCGCCGCCTCCTCAAGGCTTTGATAGACCGAGCTTTCGCTTTGCTGCACGAGCGGATAGACGATGATCGCTTGATTGCCCGCGGCGAGCTCGCGGCGCAGATCCTGCATAAAGCCCGCAAATCCGTCGTTTTGCAAAATTTTAGTTTTGATCTGCTTTTCAAACGGCAGCTGTTTTAAAAAGCTAAAGCTCACGAGCTCGGACTGGATCATGCTTAGCGTGCGCGGTATCGGCGTGGCGCTAAACTGAATGAAATGCGCGCGAAACTCGCCGCTCCCCGTTAGGCGCGCGATCTTTTCGCGCTGGTTGGAGCCGAAGCGGTGCTGCTCATCGACCATTATGAGATTTGACGGCGCGAGCTCGTGGTAGAGCAGGGCGTGAGTGCCGATGATAAGGTGCGCGTCTGCGAAATTCGGCTCGCGATCGCCGCTTTTTACGAGTAGGACTTTGATCTGCGGCGGCAGCAGGCGGCGCGCCTCGGCGTAAATCTGCTCAGCCAAGATGCTCGTAGGCGCCATCAGATAGCTGATGCGCGGGTAGTTCATCGCCGCGCTCGCGAGGATCACGAGCGTCTTGCCGCTGCCTACGTCGCCCATGACGACGCGGCGGCGCGCTATAGGGCTTTGCAGATCGCTAGCGATGTCCTTTATCGCGCTTAATTGATCGCGCGTAGGCTCAAAAGGAAGCGAGGCAAGCCAGTCCGAGATGTCGCGCAGCGGGTAAATTTGCGCAGGGAAGCTCGTTTTTTTCGCGCTTAGCTTTTGCAGGTAGTTTAGAATTTCGACAAATTTCAGCGTGCGCAAAATCGCAGAACCGCTTATCTGCGTAACGGCTGCGCTCCTGACGGCCTCGGCGGCATGGACAGTTCCAGCCTCGCTTGTAATTTGAGCGATTGTAGGTATGGCGGTTGTAGCTTGGGCGGCTGCGGTCTGGATAGTTTCAGTTTGATAATGCGTAGGTTGGGCGGCACAATCGCGCAAAGCGCTCATTGGTGCGGCGAGCGCGTCTTGAACAGCCTCGGCGCTTACGGTCTGAGCGATCGTAGGCTTTGCGGTTGCGGTCTGCGCAGCTATTACCGTCTGAACATTTTCAGTCTGGTTGCACCCAAGCTGCGCGCCCGCAGCTTGGGTGCTCAAAGTTTGGGCAGTCGCGACTTGCGCGCTCACTACTTGGCTTGAAGTTTGGATTGCTGCGGGTTGCGTGCCTGCGTCTTGAGTTTGGGCGGCTACGGGTTGTAAATCTGCGGTTCGAATGTCTGAAGTTTGAACCGCTGCGGGTTGCGTACCTACGTCTTGGGCGCTTGAATTTTGTTGGGCGACTATGGCTTGCTCGGCTATAGACTGCTCGGTCGCGACATGCTCTAGCATGGATTGTGCGGTGGCAGTTTGAGCGTCTGCTGACCGTGCTGTTGCTTGGACGTCGGATACTAGGTCATTTGAAATTTTATCGCCGCTTGTAGCTGTATTATTGCCGGCTTCGAGGTCGCCCAAAATTTCATCTCTGTGCGCCTCGACACCGTATGTGGCAAGAAAATCCTCGTCATTTTGGACGCTGAAATTTTCGTCGTTACAAATCTCTGCGCAGCGCGCCCAAGGCTGACCGCCGTCTAAAATTTTATCGCTCGCAATCTCGCCGTCACGGAGGCTTGGGAGGAGTGAAGTCTTTGCGCCCTTTGGAATTTCTCCGCTTAAAATTTCATTTGCCGCGCCGCGCTTTGCTTCGCAGGCAAGAGCTTCGCTGCTTTGAGGGTAGTTTGAAATTTTACCTCTAAAAATTTCACCGTTTTGCGATCCGCCGTTTAAAATTTCGGCGGCGACCGAGCTTTGTGAGCTTGGAATTTCGCCGTTATCTAAAATTTCGTCGCCATTTAAAATTTTATCGCTGCTTGAAATTTCGTCTCTTAAAATTTCACTGCCGCTCGGAATTTTGCCGCTGTTTGAAACGTCGTCGCACTCGCCGAAATTTTCCGTGCCGCCTTCCTTGAGCTGCCTATTTAACGCGGCTATCATTCGCACGCTGCGCGGCGAGCTCTCGTGTAGCGCAAGCAGTACCGCCGCCTCGTCCGTGCGCAGCCCGCAGCCTAAAAGCGCGTCCGCGCTTAGGTATTTTTTGATCAGCTTTTGCGCCGCAGCGTCGCTCAGCGTGGCTTTGTATTTGGGCGCGATCCTGCCCGGCTCGCTCACGATTTTTGGGTTTACGAACTGCCACGAGCCGAAGCTCTCGTCGCATTTGCCGTGGATGAAGAATTTTTTGCCGCGCTTAAAGGCGCCGAAGTGCCAGCTTTTGGCGTTGAAGATCACGATTTTGATCTCGCGCTCCCAGCTGAGGCAGTGCGCCGTGACGATGAGCATCGAGCCGCGCCTGTGCTGGAAGAGGCACTCGACCTCCGCCGTGCTCTCGCCCGCGCACGGCGCATCCCCCACGCTTAGATCGTCGAAGCTTTTGGGCAGAAGCAGCGCTAGATCCAAAAGCGTCGTGATGCCCGCCTTTTGCAACGTCGCCGCGTCTTTTGCTTCAAAAATCAATTCTCATCCTTTAAATTTGATAGGCGTTTAAAGCCCTCGCGCTGTGAAATTTTATGCGCCGAAGCGAAATCGCCCGCCTAAATTTGATCGAAATTTTACGCACCGCATCGAACGCTTGCTTAAATTTGGCCGAAATTTCGCCCATTGCGGTAAATTTACTCGTCGGCTGCGCCTGTAAATTTTACTCGTTTGCGCGCACTTTGTTTGGCAACCGCGTCTTTGCGGTGCACACCTCGTTTTAAAACATAGCGCGAGCGCTTGAAATTTCACGGCGCGATTTGCAAACCGCAAAAATTCAATTACGGCAGCCGCCACCGTGCGCCTTTTTAAATTTCACGGCGCGGCTTACAAACGGTGTGCGAAATCGAGCTTTATTTTGCGCGCTGAAATTTTACCGAGCCGCGCACGGCGCCTTTAAATTTAGCCGCTTTTGTAAGGCTCGTAAATTTAATCGCTTCTGTAAAGCCCGCAAATTTTAGCGCGACGCGAGCGCGGCTTTAAATTTAAACGCACAAGCTGTCCGCAAACGCAGCGTAAAAGTAAAATTTAGCGCCGCCCGCACCGCTTTATAAATTTAAAATTTACTCATTTATGCCGACCGCAGATACGCGCCGCGACGGGCTAAATTTCAAGCCCCTTTTTCGCGGCCGCCTCGTCGCAAATGACGGAAAAGCTTAGGTTCATGATCTCGTCGTGCGACTTGATGAAATCGTTGAGCGCCCCGAGTTTTAGCGTCTCGATGCGCTTTAAATTTCGCTCGAACTCGCCGAATGCGTAGCCTTTGTAATACTCGCTCTGCGCGATTGCCGCTCGCTTAAACATCGTCTCTTTTTGTAGCACGGCGCTTCCGATTAGGAATTTTTTTGCGCTTTTCAGCTCCGCTTCGCTCACGCCAGATGCGATAAATTTCGCGATCTCCTCTTTTACGAGCGCGGCGGCGTTTTGTAAATTTTCGTTTTTGGTCTGCAGATAGCCCCAAAACTCGCGGCGGCTAAGCTCGAAATCGCCGCGCGCATAGACCGAATACGCAAGGCCGTGCTTGACGCGGATGCGCTCCATCAGCCTGCTGCCGAAACCGCTGCTTCCAAGCACGAAAAGCGCGGTGTTTGCGATGAACTCCTGCTCCTTCGGCAGCGTAAATGGCGCGCCGAAGTAGATGTAGGCCTGCTGCGTCTGCTCCTTTTGGATCTTTATTTTTTTCGCATCGCTCGGCGTGAAAAACGGCAGCTCGCGCTTTTCTCCGCTTGCAAAGAGGCTTAAAATTTCTGCGATTTTCGGGTTTTTATCGCTCACGTCGCCGCATAAAACGACGTATAAATTCTCTAAACTCAACGAGGCGAAAAACTCTCGCACGTCCTTCATCGTGATCCGCTCTATGCTCACCTCGTCGCCTATGAGCGGCTGCGCAAGCCTCGTGCGCGGATACAAAAGCGCTTTTAGGTTGCACGTCGCAATGTAATCGAACTCGCTTTTTAGCACGGCGAGCTCGCCTATGGTTTGCATTTTTAGCTTTTCTAACACCGAGGGCGTTAGATTGGGCTCCTTAATCAGCTCTCGCAGCATGTCTAAGCCGAAATCGAAGTGCTCTTTTAAGCAGTTTAGCTGGATGCCGAAGGTTTCAAAATTGCTCGCAGCGCTGATCTCGACCGCGCGGATATCGAGCTTGCGGTGAAATTCGCTCACTCCTAGCGTCTTTGAGCCCTCGCCCAAAACGCCCGCGCAGATGCGCGCAAGGCCCAGGGTCTTCTCGCTCACCGCGCCGCTTGCTTTAAAAGTTAGCTTGAAGCTCGCCACCGGCAGCGAATCGTCGAACTGATACAAAAAGTCGATTTTAGCGCTTTTGCCGCCTTTGGTCTTAAGTGAAATCTCTTTTTTTTCCATCGTTTTCCTTTATAAAATTTTTAAATTTTATCGTTCTTGCAGGCGCGGTTTTAAAATTTTGACGCAGCCGCGCCACTTTTGAAATTTGCGCCGGGGCTTGTTTTTGAAATTTCGCTAAAACTAGTTTTCAAAATTTCGTTCAAACTCGCTTTTAAAATTTCGCGCTAGGGCAGTTTTGCCCGTCCTGCTTTAAAATTTTAAAATTTAATCGCACCGCATTTTTGTAAAATTTCAGCACCACAAACGGCACGTCGCCGCGCATTCCAGCTATGAGGCGAAATGTATTTGCTAACGCCTAAACGGGGCGTATTGCTGCTGCCAAACACCACGCAGCTCTGCGGTATATCGAAACCGCAATATATTTTGTCGCCGCAAATGCGGCAAGCGCCTTCACAAAATGCCTTCTGCGCGCCGTCTCCGCCGCATTTATCTTGCGGCGTGGAATTTCGCGTCCGTAAAATTTTAAGGCGAAATTTCGCAGCAAAATGAAATTTTACCGCGCAAATTCCGCTTGCGCCTGTAAATTTAGCCCCCATACCGATATCAAAATTTTAAATCCCACGGCAAAATTCGACGATCGCGATCGCAAAAATTCGCTATCTGTTTTTAAGATAAATTTTACCGCTAAATTCTAGCCGTAAGCGCATAAATTTCCTGCCGCAAACACGCAAAACCAACGTCTAAGCGTAAGTCTCCAAAATATCATAGTTGGTGTTGCGCTTGGCGGGTATTTCGTCCACGTCGCGGATCAGCGCTATCATCTCGTCCTTGCTCATCCGAAAGCTCGCGCCCGCAGCCTTTACGACGTTTTCCTCCATCATCGTGCTTCCCAGATCGTTCGCGCCGAATTTCAGCGCTAGCTGCCCGATGTAGCTGCCCTGCGTGACCCAGCTGCTTTGGATGTTTTTGAAATTATCCAGAAATAGCCGCGAGACGGCGAGCAGGCGTAGGTAGCGGTTTGGGCTTTGCTTTTTGATCTCGGGGTGCTCGCGTAAAAGGCGGGTGTTTTGCCCCTGAAAGCTCCATAAAATGAACGCTCGAAAGCCGCCCGTACGGTCTTGCAGCTCGCGGATTTTATCCCAGTGCTCCACGATCTCGCGCGTGCTCTCCAGCGTACCGAACATCATCGTAGCGGTCGTTTTCATACCGATGCCGTGCGCCTCCTCGTGCACTCTAAGCCACGTGGCGCTGTCGCTTTTACGCGGCGCTACGAGGTCTCGCACGCGGTCGCTTAAAATTTCGGCTCCGGCTCCGGGCATCGAGTAAAGCCCCTTGGCTTGCAGTCTGCGAAGCACTTCGAGCGTGCTGATGTCGCTAAGGCGCGCGATATAATCGATCTCGATTGCCGAGAAGCCGTGGATCGTGATGCTGGGGTAATTTTTGCGGATGAACTCCACGAGATTCTCATACCATTCGATTTTCAGCTTCGGATGGACGCCGCCTTGAAATAAAATTTGCGTGCCGCCCACGGCGATGAGCTCCTCGATCTTTTCGCCGATCTGCTCAAAGCTCAGCACGTAGGCGTCCGCGTCGCTTGCGTGGCGATAAAATGCGCAAAATTTGCAATCCACCATGCAGGCGTTGGTGTAGTTTATGTTTCGATCGATGATGAAGGTCGTGACGCGATCCGGATGCAGCTCGCGCTTGCGCGTAAACGCCGCGCGCCCAAGCTCGTTTAGATCGGCGTGCTCGATCAGCTCTAGCGCCTCATCGGCGCTTATTCTAGCCATTGGCTCCCTTTAAATTTACATCGGCGGCGGCATTAGAATTTTTATCGTCAGTACCTGCGCCATCCACGTCGCCTAAATTTGCGTCGCCGTTATTTAAATTTACGCCGTCTGCGCCGCTAGAATTTCGACTGCTATCTTTTTTAACCACGATCTGGCCGTTTTTTACGCCTAAAATTTCGACGCGGTCGCCCTCGTTCAGATCTGAAATTTCATCGCTTTTCCAAAACGTGCCTTTGAAGTAGACCATGCCGTTTTTAACGGTGCCAGTGCCGCTTTCGTCTAAAAAGTTATCCTCATGCTTCTCTTCTGGTTTGAAAAAGCGCGATTTTAGCGGCCTTTTAAATGCGATCAGAAGCACGAAAGAAAGCACGAACGAAAGCAGAATTTGTACGTCCCAATCAAGATGAAAACCGAAGCTCAAAAGCCCCGTGATGAAAAATCCGGCGCTGAAAAATATAAAGGTAAAATCCATCACCAAAAGCTCGACGATCGCCAAAATCACGCCGATTATAATAAAAATCAGCGCGTTCATTTGAGCTCCTTCGCGCCGTTTTTGCCGAGGAATTCTTTAAGCACGCTAAGAGAGCCGATAAGCTCGCTCGTTTCGTAAGGGATTAAAATTTTATCTTTGCTCGGGTTTTTGGACAGCTCGCTGAAAGCGTTTACGCGACCTTGCGCAAGCAGGTATTCGGCGGCGAAGTGTGACGAGCCCATCGCGATATTGATGCTTTCCATCGCGTCCTTTTGACCTTGCGCAAGCGCGATC
Source organism: uncultured Campylobacter sp. (assembly GCA_900539505.1). Taxonomy (GTDB): domain Bacteria; phylum Campylobacterota; class Campylobacteria; order Campylobacterales; family Campylobacteraceae; genus Campylobacter_B. Next base: position 21,632 of record UQCL01000026.1, read on the forward strand.
TGCTCGTATTTTTTCGCATCCGCCATACGCTCGATCGCCTCGGCTTCAAGCACCTTCTCCTGCTTTAGCGCTTCGGCGTTTCGGATGAGAGCTGCTTTTTCGGCCTCGGCTTTAAGCTCGATCGCGCGCTTTTCGCGCTCGGCTTTCATCTGCATATTCATCGCCTCTTCGATGCCGTGCGGTACCGAAATTTCGGAAATCTCCACGCGCATGATCTTTACGCCCCAGTTATCCGCGGCGTCGCCCAGAGCGATTTGTAGCTTGGAATTTAGCTGATCGCGCGAGCTAAGCGTGCTGTCTAAGCTCATCTCGCCGATCGCGCTACGTAGCGTCGTCATCGCTAAATTTGAAATCGCGCGGCGATAATCCTCGACGTTGTAAAGCGCCATCTTGCCGTCGATGACCTTCAAAAACACGATACCGTCGACGCTTATGTTGACGTTATCTTTGGTGATGACTTGCTGCTTGCTGATGTCCACGAGCTGCTCGCGCACGCTCATCTTCGCGCGCACCGCGTCAAAAAACGGCACGATGATGTGAAAGCCGCCGTCAAGCACCTTGTGAAAGCGACCCAGCCGCTCGATGATTAAAATTTCCGATTGTGAGACGATCTTGACCCCCATCTTTAGAATTGCCGCGATGAGGACGCAAAATACTATTACCGTAGTTACGAACCCTTCCATTTTCACTCCTGAATTAAAATTTCGCAATTATAGCATTTTTAGCTTATTTTGGCTTTTAAGGCGCGTCGTGATACAATTTCGCTAGATTTTTTATATTAAATTTACAGGATAAAATTTTATGATCAGATACATCGTGCTGCTTCGCCATTCACGCAACTACCGCCTGCTCTTTTCGGCGGGTTTTATATGTATGTTCGGCTTGTGGTTTTCGGTCGTCGGGGTCGCTACGCTGCTCATTGAGCTTGGCGCGCCGGTGTGGGCGATCACGGCGGTGGGCGTCGTTTCATTCGTGCCGAACGTTTTTTTAGCGCCCATCAACGGCATCATCGTGGATAAATTTCAACCAAAGCCGCTGATGACGGCGATGTTTATAACCGAGATGATCAGTATTTTCATGCTGATTTTTATCGATAGTTTGGATTATTTGTGGCTGTTGCTTTTGATCGTGGTCGTGCGCAGCGTCGCAGGCACGCTGTTTTTTCAAACCGAATCCTCCACGCTGCCGAAATTTCTAAGCCGCCCCTATCTAAAGCTTGCCAACGAGATGACGGGCATTATCTGGACGATCACATATACTTTCGGCATGGCGAGCGCGGGTATTTTTATCCACTATTTCGGCGTGCGAGCGGCGTTTATTTTGGATTTTTGCTTATACGTTTTTGCGTTTTTCATACTGCTGCGGCTAAATTTCAAAGACCTTGCAAGAAACGCGCGTGATCCCGTGTTTAAGATGCTCAAAGAGGGCTTTTCTTACTTGCGCTCGCACCCTTTGGTCGTGCATCTCATCGTCCTTCATGCCTTTGTCGCCGTCACTACCTACGACAATCTCATCGCGCTTCTTGCGAAATACCGCTACAAAGAGATTTTAAGCGCCTCGCTAGTCATCGGGCTTATGAATATGTCGCGCTCGGCGGCTGCGTTTTTCGGGCAGATATGGCTAAGCAAGATCGTGAATAAACATACGTTTTTTTGGCTATTGCTGGGGCAGTTTGCGGGCATCGCGCTGTGGGCGGTGCTGGAGTTTAACTACTGGCTTTCGTTTGCGGGTATGATCGCGGCGGGATTTTTCATCACGACGGTGTGGTCTTATTCTTTTACGCAGCTGCAAAACCACGTCGACAGGGAGTTTTTCGGGCGCGTCATCGCTTACAACGACATGGCGTATTTCATCGTCGCTACGCTCGTGTCGGCTGCGATCGGATTTTTTTTCGAGCTTGGATTTTCGCTTTCGCAAATCACCTTCGGCATGGGCTTTATGTTCGCAATCGCGGCGTTTTATTATAAATTTTTGATCTACGAAAAAATTTAAAATTTTAAAGCTATCTTTTCGGCGCGATCTCGGGGCGGAAGATAGCAAATATAAATAAAAAGCTCATCGCCGCAAAAAACACCCATATAAAGCCGTTCGCGCCCAAAAATTTCATCATCGCGCCGATTATCAAAGGCGAGCAGAGCGACGCGCTCGAATAGATAAAGAGCATCGCCGCCGAAATTTGCACGCGGGATGCCCCCTCGCCGGTGATGGAGTCGTTTGCGCGCGCGATGGCAAGCGAATACAAAGGAAAGGCGCCAAATCCTAACATCAGCGCAAGCGCACACGTTAGGATGAAGCTTTTAGCAAAAAATAGCGCTGCGCAGGAAGTAAGGCCCACGACGCAAACTATCATTATGGCGCGTTTGCGACCAAACTTATCTGAAATAGTGCCACAGACGAGCTGCGCTAAGAAGCCTCCTGCCATCGCCGATCCCATAAATGCACCCACCGAGCCCACTCCAAGCCCTGCGCTTAGCACGAAAACGCTCGCCATCGAAAAAAAGCCGTTAATCAAAATGCCCGCGCAAACCACCGTCGCAAACGCAAGCGGCGGTACGATCGAAATTTGCGGCATCGAGATGCGCATGCGAGCTGGAACTCTGGGAGGGTTGAAGCGGATTAAATTTACCGGCAGCAGCGCTAGGATGATGAAAAATGCGCTTAGCACGAAGACCTTCATCGTTCCGAAATTTAGCGCTAAAATTGCAACTCCTATCGCAAACGCGCCGTAAAAAACCGCTTCGTAGATCGCTAGCACGCGGGAGCGGATAGCGTTTGTGATCTTTGAGTTTATCCAGCTTTCGATTATCATCAAAAGCGCGTAGTAGCAAAAGCCTAAAATGAAGCGCAAAATCGCCCAATACACGAGGTTCGAGCCTAGATCGTGCAGCATTGCAGCAATTCCGAAAAGCGCCGTAAAGACCGCGTATGCCCGCACGTACGAGAGAGCGCCGATTATCGAAGGCACGAAAAAGCCGCTAAAGATCGCACCTAAAAAGAAAAACGCCGAAATCGCTCCGATCTCAAGCTCGCTGTGGCCGGATTCTTTTAGCATGATGCCCGCGCTTGCGATGACTAGCGCGTCGCCGATAAACATAAAGAAAATCCCCAGAAATAGGGGGCTTAGCGAGCGTGCCGCGCGCATAGATTCAAACAATGACTTTCCCTTGGAATTAAAATTTGGCGTATTGTAGCCTTTTATTGATTAAAGCTCGGTTTTTATATAAAAATATTTGAAAAATTTTGATTCGGATAGAGATTTTAAAAAGATGCGAAAATTTATAAAGGAAAATAAAGCTAAAATTTTATCGCAGATGCCGAAGATCAAGTGCAGGTAGCGCCCAAAAGCCCAACGTGCGATAAAATTTTACCGCAGCGGTTTTAAAACGGCGCGAGCGTTTAAATTTAGAGACGCGCCGCAACGAAGCGCTAGAATTTTAAGATAAATTTTAATCCATATGTTAAAGCCCTAGTAGTCGTGCCTCGTCGCATCAAAGAGACGAGCTTTATTAAAAAGCACTGCAGCTAAAGCAGCGATTCGCGCGGCTAAATTTTAAAATAAAATTTCAATCCTTGCGGATAAACTTATGCGACTTGCTTCAAAGATAAAATTTCAAAATTTCATAGAGCAAAACCGGGGCGCAAAAGGGGCAGAATTTAAAATTCTAGCCGTTTTGCATGATCCCCTTTAGGCTGCGATATTCCTCGCACTCGCCCGTCAGCTTCGCGTCGGTGCCGATAGCGAGGATGCGGCCGTTTTTCATCACGGCGATATTATCGGCGCGCTCGATCGTGGAGAGTCGGTGAGCGATTACAAAGACGATTTTGCTTTGTTTGATCTTTTCGATGACGTTTGAGATCTCCTTTTCGCTTGCGTTATCTAGCGCCGAAGTCGCCTCGTCGAATATTAAAATTTGCGGGTCCTTATACAGCGCGCGCGCGATGGCGATACGCTGGCGCTGTCCGCCGCTAAGATTTGCGCCGAACTCGCTAAGCACGGTGTAAATTCCATCCTTCATCGAGCTTACGAACTCATAGGCGTTGGCGAGCTTGAGCGCCTCTATGACGCGCTGCTCGTTAAATTCCGCGCCGTAGCTTACGTTTTGCGCGATCGTGTCGTTAAAAATATAGACGCGCTGGCTTACCAGGCCGATGTTTTCGCGCAGGCTAGGGATGCTAAACTCGCCGATCTCGTCGTTGCCGTTAAATAAAATTTTACCGCTACTTGCGTCGTAAAAGCGCATCAGCAGGTTCACGACCGAGCTTTTGCCGCCGCCGCTGTTTCCGACGAGCGCTAAAATTTCGCCCTTTTTGACGCCAAAGCTTATGTCTTTTAGCGCCGCCTTGTCGCCGTAGTTTAGCGACACGTCGCAAAAGCTCACCGAGCCTATCTCGCCCATCTGCTTACCGCCTCCGACGATCGTAGGCTCCAAGTCTATGAGCTCAAACGTCCGCTCGCTCGCTGCGATGGCGTCTTGCATGTTGTTGTATAGAGAGGAGACCTTTTTTATCGGCGTGTAAACCATAAAAAGCGCCGTAAGGAAGCTGAAAAAGCTGCCGATGCTCATTTGACCCGCGATGACCTCCTGCCCTCCGACGATGATCACTACGGCGATGCCCACTGCGCCTAGCATCTCCATGATCGGGCTTACCAGGCACGTCGTTACGACAGCTTTTAAATTTAGACCGAAAAATTTCTTGTTTTCGGCGTTAAATTTCTCCACCTCAAAGCTCTCGGCGTTGCTTGCCTTGACGATTTCGATGTTGGAGTAAATTTGACTGAGCGCCGAGGAGATATCGGATGTTTTCTCTTGAGACTCGCGCGAAATTTTTTTCATCCGCTTTGCAAGGCGCGAGAGCGGATATATCGCGCACGGAAAGACCACGAGCGCAAAAAACGAGAGCTTTGGACTCTGATAGATCACGACGCCCAAAAGCCCCAAAATCGTAATGATCTGCGTGAAAAAATCGGGGATCATGTTTGAAACCACGACGCGGATACGCTCGATGTCGTTGATCGTGCGGCTGATGAGCTCGCCCGTGCGGAAGCGGTTGAAAAAATCCACGTCCAGCCGCACGAGGCTTGCGACGAGTCTATCGCGGAAGCGGCGCACCGTGTCTTGACCGATGAAGGCGGTGAAGTAGTTTTGCATAAACGCGCCGCCGCTTTTCATCGCAAAAACCACGATGATCGCGATCGGAAGCGTGTAGAGATACGGCTCGTTTTTTTCGACGAAAATTTTATTTAAAACGGGCTCGACCAGCTTCGCGCTCGCAGCAGTCGCCACGCTCGTCATCACCATACCCAAAATCGCCAATGCAAACTGCGGCTTATAATCCCTAAAATAGGGCTTAAAGCGCGATAGTAAAGTTTTAAAGCCGTTCAAATGCTATCCTTTTTTATAAAATTTTTAAAATTTAAAATCTCAAAATTTATGAAATCCCAAAAAT
>UQCL01000027.1 GCA_900539505.1 uncultured Campylobacter sp.
CAGCGTAGTCTCGTGGGCTCGGAGATGTGTATAAGAGACAGGTAATTTAAGCAAAAAAAATGTAAAATAGTAGTTAAAAATTATGTTATTGACCGGAGGGTAGTATCATGAAAGTTAAGAGTTTTAGCTTTGCGCCTCTTTTGGCGCTGTTCGTTTGTTGTTTGACAAACGCGTTTGCAGATGATAGCAGGTCGAACGTGAAGATAAATCCTGCTACCCCAATAAGCAACGAGTATCGTGACGATGGCTGGCTGGACGGAAGGAGAGGTGGTTGGACTTGGAACGGAAATCAGGGTTTGTATAATTTCACCACTATAAAAAACTTTCCGTCTGACGAATTAAACCAAAAGCCGATAGTTAGATTCGGCGGTGCGGGCACATACGTCTTTGGAGACTACGCCGTGACCGGAAAGCCGGTGATTAGTTTAAGCTGGCCTTCTTCTACTAAAGGCCCTGGTTACATGTGGGGAGCAGAAGGCACATACATTAAAGATGACGGCGACGGACAGTTTTATTTGAATAGTTCAAAAGCTGTTTTGAGACTTCCTAAGGGCGTGACTAAAGACGATATAGTCTATGCTAGACTTTATTGGCAGGGAAATATATTCAGCACGACTGATTTTAACAGCGAAGCAGAATACAACAGCAAAGACGGAAAAAAAGAGACCGGTTTTGCTAAGTGGTATACATGGGTGAAATTTAAAATGAAAAGCTCGAAAGGTAAAGCTAGCGTAATAGAAGATATTCAGAGAGATAGATGCGAGGGAACGGCTGCTTGGAACTTTTTGGCAAAATCTGGCAAGCCCTTACGTTTGCGTTTAAAATACGGCTGCACTAAAGATATTACCGATCTAGTCAAGAAATATTTTGAACCTTATTCCGACAGCATTGAATTTACTGTAGGAAACGTGAGAACAAGTGATGGTATGGATCCAATCGGTGCAGATTTTACCAATGGAGAGTTCGACAGCGCTCGTATTGGGCCGTACGGCGGATGGGGAATAATCGTAGTATATGATAAAACCGCCAACTCCAGAAGGGATTTGCTAAATAATTTACAATCTAACGATAGCGTAACGGGTCGGAAAATGACTTATGCAGAGGCCGTAGAATATAAAAATAAATATTTTAAACCAAAGAACGTAACTATTTACGGCGATTATCTTGTCGTCACCCCTTGGAATAATGGATATACGCCTATAAACATTAACGCTACCATCAGTGGATTTTATACACCTAAAAGTGGAACCGTAAATGCAAAGCTAGGGTTTTTAGGGTTTGGTGGTGAGAGGAAAATGACCTCCAACGAGTATTTTAAAGTCCAGTACAAAGGAACCGCACGAATGGATTCGCTATACGGATCCGATGGGGTTAATCAATGGTTAGCTAACGATCGCGCTAATATATACGACGGCTCTGTCGCTTTACTTATAAACGATAACGGCACCTATAAGTATAGCTATCCACATGGCACCGGTTATTTAGGTGGATTTGATCTAGACGAATTCGATATCGGTTCAAAGATGAAGAATGCGCAATCTAGTCTAAACATCTCTTTAGGTGCGGCGTGGGAAAATCTCAACGGAGGTCAAGCCGATCAAAACTTCATCAGTATGATTGCTATTTCCGCCGATTTGTATGTCCCTCAAATGTGCTATCAATATGAAGTATATAATGCCGCTAACTGGGTAAAATTCTTTAGAACTAAAGATGAAGATCCGCAGAATGGCAAAGTTATCGGTAGCAGATATAGTAAGACTGAGATTGACCACAATAAGCCTGAGCAGATCAAAAACCCGGTAGTTGCGGGTGAAAATATCTATTATAGAATGAAATTTGAAAATAGATTGAATGGCGGCGATAGCGAAGATGCAGCAGGTGCGGTAGTATCGATCGACTTTGGTCAAGCCGGCGCTACCTATACCAAAGATAGCGCTACTATAAATAACGAGCTAGTCGTAAATGATCCTATCAATACCACTACGGATACTATACCTGCAGCAGCAGCCGATGAACTAGTCTATTTACGCGATGGTCAAAAGGGTGCATACAAGACTATGAAAGACGTCATAAAAGGTGGCACTCCAAACGTTACGAAGGCTATTTATAAAGATAGGCAGTTTACTGCGCTTGACGGTAATATATTGAAATTTTATATAGGTCAAGGCGCGGGAGACTTAACTCCTTCTTCAACACCGGGCGGTAGTCCTGTACTTGTAGGCGGATTAATGCAACCGGGCAAGGCGGCATACGGCGAGTTTAATGCTACCGTAAATACGGGCGCAACCATATTGCAGGCTCCTGCCGTGACACTAAGTTATAAGATGAGCTTAGATATAGGCGGCGGTCAGCGAGTCTTCATAGAGATGGATAGCGCTTCCGAGCTTGAATTATGCGATGCGACAAAGGTTTCTAAAAGCGTTAATATCCTACCTTTAAGCGGTTTGCAGGTAGTCAATAAGAATTTTAGTAAAAATGACGACGATGATAGACTATATACTCAAATTTCTGAGATGCCTTTTGATGCGAAACTTATCTTTAGACCGGATTACGAGAGCCAATTTTGTAAGAAGTATGACAATGAAACTGGTAAATGTACGGAATATATCGATGCTGCTGCAAATTCTCCTTACTTCAAAAAAGATCCAAATACTGGTAAGCTCATATATATCGGTAGCGAGGCTAGAAAGCTTGAAAAATTTGATTTGAGTGGTAAATTGTATTTATCCGTTGTCAGGGCGAGAAATGCCGCTACTACCTCGGATAAAGTTGCCGATAGCGATAAGGGGAATAGCGCAGTTTACTCATGCCGATCCGTAACCGATTCCTTAAAAATTCCGTTTAAGATGAAGGACAAAACCGATTACACTATCGATAAGGAAGTGGATTTTAAAGGAAAAAGTATTTTAGAGCTAAACGATATAGAGATAGGAGATGCGTATCAGGGTCTTACATTTATGCTTAGCTATCGTCCGGATGATCAAGTTGCCTCAGGGTCCGATTTAGATCAGTATATAAAAAACAAAGATTTAAATAACAGCGATCCTAAGGCTTATTACTTGGAGCTCAAGAAATGGGAGCTTAAAAAGCGATATGGATATTGTGAGTCTGGTGAGAAATTTGGTTGGTGCAACAAAAATCTAACCGAGAACCAAAAGAAGGACATTTGGGAGAATAAAATACAACCGGAGCTGAAGGAGCTTGAAGATAATATAAAGGCTGCTAAAGATGAGTTCGGAATTCAAATGTCAAAAGACGGCTCGTTCCATATATGCGGTAGCGACAACTTCGTGCTTCGTCCGGCATATTTCAATGTAGATACATCTGTTTTGACCAAATACGGCAAACTGATAGATCCTGGCGCCTCCGGAGATATAACAAACAAGGGCAAAGATGATGCAAAAATCATAAAGAATCCTAAAGATTTGCGTTTAGGTGGCGATTATAGTGAAAATGCCGATATCTTAGCCCATGTGATTTCGGCTAGAAGCTATGAAGGTCACGGCGTTCCTAATTATACTGCTGTAATAGGTGGGGATCTAGGAAATCAGAGGTACCATATCCGCAAAAGCTATACCGATTCCGATGCGGATAATACCCAAGACGTTTCTACGAAAGTGCGTGGTGTTCAGACCTATTTGCGTCCATTTATATCCAATCAATGTGCAGCTCAGATTCCTACTCAGTCTTATTATATAGAAAGAACCGGAAGCACTAATGGTTTAAAAAGAGGTACAAAATTAGATGGATGCTTCGGCGGAACTCATACAAATTATAGTGGAATTGAATACGATAGTGCTACGGGATCGTATTATGTTAAAAATGGTATCACCGATGCTGATATTAAAAAAGGGACTTTTGGTAAGAGTGGTTCCGAGTGCAAAGCAAACGGATCGTCGATAAATTTCGAGGGAACCTATAGAAGGGTTTGGGATAAGAACGCTATTAGTCTATGGGCAAATTTCGATGCTAGAAATATCACAGAGACCTCTGGAGTAGCCACTTTTGTGTCGAAGGGCAATGTGCAAGGCGCATATTTAATGACTCAGTCCAGAATGGATCCTGCCAATAAAGATATAGGTAATGGTGTCCTTTATACTGAGGTTAACTACACTACTACGAAGCCTAAAACTGCTATGTACTACTTTAATTATTACAATGTAGGCGATGTTTTGGTTAGTGTATATGATAACTCATGGACAGATGCTTATTCCGATCAGACATATTCAAAGAAATGGAAAAGCGCTAAGTGTATTATCAATTCATCTAGCAATCTACCTGACGCTAAAGGTATGGTAGGTTGTGATGTGGGAATGAAAACTGCTGATATGGTAAAAAGTCAAGATTCTAAAGCTTCTGCTGCTAACAGCAACCTAGTCTTGCGCTACCGACCGGATCGTATTATGCTATCCGTAGTTAGCCTAGACAATGGAGTAATCAGTAGATCAGCAGGTACCGATAACAATTTAACTGGCAAGACATCCGCATTTACGTATTTCAATTCCCCGGATATTGAAAATAACGTAGTTATAAATCCAGGCGAAAATCCTGCGCAAAATTTTGCCATAACGAGACAAACAAGTCAGCTGGCAATGTTAAAATTTAATGCCGTGGCATACATATCCGATAAGGTTTATAAAGATGTTGTAGCTACGCTATACGATGGTACTATGATTGAAGTAGACGGTAATGCGCAGGCCGCATGCGGATTTGCCAGCGATTTGGATTTCCATTTGACTTTTGGCTTTGATTGTCAAACCAATAATGCGGATGGACGTTGCTCGAAAAATGAAAATCCTAATACAACGACAGCAGTATCTAGTTATGTACCATATCCTAGAAATACGGCGGTAAGTTATACTATTCCAAATGCTACTCAATTCTTTGCAAGAGATAGTAATGACTGCCAAGGTGCTAGTGGATATGATAGTAGGTGCTATAAGCATAATACAAGAAGTATAAACTTTGATCAGCAGTATTTGGATGAAGCCACTAGCGGCAGCCCTGGTTACGGTTTACCTTTACCGCTTAGGTACGCTATTAATTTTTACACTAATGCAAATTTAAGAGGAGGTTTGATCAATAGGCCACTTGGGGGAGCCAACGTAAATTACGATTCAAAATCACCTTTGTTTAAAGTGATGGCACGCGGCTTCCAAGAGGGACAAACTCCGGGCGCTACTGTGTATTTTAACTTCGCTAGGATGCAAAAGTCCCCTAGTAGACCGGTATTAATCTATGCTAGCGATTTTGACGTAATAAGCGATAAAGCCGAGTTAAAGACTTTGGAGCAATTTTGGCCTTCCAAATTTGATAGAGACTATAATGCTATAGCTGATACTTCTTCGGAAAAATATGATGAGAAAAACATCAATATCTTAAAGGAGAATTTAGATGCCTTTTTAACCAGAAAAGTTGAAGAGTATAAAAAATCAAGCGGAAAAACGGTAAGCAAGAGTCAATATATAGCTATTGCAAATAACAATACGAAGTCGTATAAAAATGGCGAGATCGTAGTTACGGATTATAGTGATAATATTGGCACCTACGCCTATTTTGTCTATGGCAAAGCTCATGATAAAAACGACGGTGCCCAGGATTATGAGGTCAAGAGAAAAAGGTTGCTAACGGTACCTATTTTTAATAAAATATATTGCGGTAGAACGGATAATTGTAGAGGGATGCCGGCTCCAAGCCCTGCTTTTAGCTACGAAGTTCCAAGCTCTAATATATTTACCGATCTCGCCACTTTGGATAGTAGTTTAACGGATTTTTCGGGCTTTGTCACAAATACTCAAAAGATTCCGAACGATATAATATCCGAATTCGTAAGTAGGTATAGCCCGTCACCGAGCAAGGGAATAGATATCGGTAGGAGCCATTCGCTGGCATCTGGTCAAGAGACTATGAATCTAAGAGCTAATGAAGTAGGTAGTACTACCATACGTATAGTTACGGATCCTTGGTTAATATATACTCCTAACGGCGGTGAAGCTATGATGAAAACCTTGCCTCCGGCGGTTGGAGATTATGCGACCATATATTCCGGCGTTCCGCAGTACTATAATTACTTCTTGGTTAAAATAATCAATGCTGCGGCGGATCAATGGGGTGGCGAAGGTCAGGTTAAATCAGGCAAAGAAGACGATGTAGGTTCTTTTGCCGGAGGCAGCGATTCTTCAAATAGCACTAGCGACACTTCGACTAGAATTCTAGACACCGGTAATGCTCGCGATATGTATAATCAGCGAATCGACTGGTAATCCGCGCGCTTCTCGCTAAATTTAAAGGCTAACCGCAAGGTTAGCCTTTTTTTATGGCCGAATTTTAAAATTTTAACTTGCTCGGCGGCGATAAGTCCAAAATAAGCACAGGATTTTCCTTAAGTCAAGCAATCTTTTCTGCAAAATTTAATTCAAAGCCCGCTAGAAATTTTCACACAAAATTCCACTAAAATTTCCGCCGCCCATTTACCCGTTTTTAAATGAAATTTCGGCACAATGCGGCTTAAAATTTCATCAGGGAAAGCCACTTGAAAACAAAAAATATCAGAAATTTCAGCATCATCGCACATATCGACCACGGCAAATCTACGCTCGCCGACCGCCTGATTAGCGAGTGCAACGCCGTCGAGGCGCGCCAGATGAGCAGCCAGATCATGGATACGATGGATATCGAAAAGGAGCGCGGCATCACGATCAAGGCGCAGTCCGTGCGGCTCGAGTACGAGCTCGGCGGCGAGAAATACGTTTTAAATTTAATCGACACCCCTGGCCACGTGGATTTTAGCTATGAGGTCTCGCGCTCGCTGGCTAGCTGCGAGGGGGCGATCCTCGTCGTGGACGCGAGCCAGGGCGTGCAGGCGCAGACGATCGCAAACGTCTATATCGCGCTGCAGCACAATCTCGAGATCATACCCGTGCTTAACAAAATCGATCTGCCCGCCGCCGATCCACAACGTGTAAAAGATGAGATCGAGCATGTCATCGGGCTTGATTGCAGCAGCGCGATCGAGGTCAGCGCCAAAACGGGCGTGGGTATCAAGGAGCTTTTAGAGGCGATAATCACTCGCATCCCCGCGCCCAAAACGGACGACGCCGCGCCGCTTAAGGCGCTCATCTACGACAGCTGGTTCGATAACTACCTAGGCGCGCTCGCGCTCGCGAGGCTCTACGACGGCGTGCTGAAAAAGGGCGACGAGGTCTATATCATGGGTAGCGAGAACCGCCACGAGGTGCTTGATCTGATGTATCCCAACCCGCTCGCGCCTGCAAAAACCCGCGAGCTTAGCAGCGGCGAAGTGGGCATCGTCGTGATGGGGTTAAAAAACGTCGCCGACGTGCAGGTGGGCGATACGATCACGCTTTTTAAGAAACGCGCCGCCGCGCCGGTGGGCGGATTTGAGAAGGCAAAGCCCTTCGTGTTTGCGGGCATCTATCCCGTGCAGACCGATAAATTTGAAGATCTGCGCGACGCTTTGGATAAGCTCAGCCTAAATGACAGCTCGCTTAGCTACGAGCCTGAAACGTCGCTCGCACTAGGATTTGGATTTCGCGTCGGGTTTTTGGGGCTACTGCATATGGAGGTCGTGAAGGAGCGGCTCGAGCGCGAGTTTGATCTCGATCTCATCGCCACGGCGCCGACCGTCACATACGCCGTGTATCTCACGGACGGCTCATGCGTGCGGATACACAGCCCCAGCGAGCTTCCCGCGCCAAATTTCATCGAGCGTATCGAGGAGCCCTACGTCAGAGCGACCATCATTACCCCAAGCGAGTTTTTGGGCAATCTCATCAGCCTTTTAAATCTGCGCCGCGGCATCCAAACCAAGATGGACTACATCACGCCGGAGCGCGTCCTGCTCGAATACGACGTGCCGACAAACGAGATCATAATGGACTTTTACGACAAGCTTAAATCCTGCACCAAGGGATATGCGAGCTTTGATTACGAGCCGATCGATTACAGGCGCGGCGATCTAGTAAAGCTCGATATCCGCGTCGCAGGCGAAGCGGTCGATGCGCTCTCGATCATCGTGCCCGCCTCAAAGGCCGAATCCAAGGGGCGAGACCTTGTCAAAGCGATGAAGGAGATCGTGCCGCGGCAGCTTTTTGAGGTCGCGATCCAAGCGAGCATCGGCAACAAGATCATCGCGCGCGAAAACGTCCGCGCCATGGGCAAAAACGTGACCGCCAAGTGCTACGGCGGCGACATCACGCGCAAGCGCAAGTTGCTAGAAAAGCAAAAAGAGGGCAAGAAGCGCATGAAAGCAATCGGTAGGGTAAATCTGCCGAGTGAGGCGTTTTTAAGCGTGCTGAAGATCGATTAAATTTGGCACGCGGGTAATCTAAATTTCATCTTTTGCCGCGCGACCGTAAAATTTGCTCTTAAATTTTGACGATCGCTAGGGCATTTAAATTTAGCGGCTCGCCGTTCGGTATGAAATTTCGTCTTTAAATTTCACGATCTTAAGAGGCGATCTAAATTTTATGACTGCACGGCTTTAACTATCGCTTGCCGCCTGAGCTGATACATTCGCTGTTGCGCGCGCCCATTTTGCGCCGCTTTAAGCTCTATTGCTCGCTGCTCGGTAGTAGAATTTCGCCGCTTGCCGTTAGGCTAAAATTTCGTCTTTCAAAATTTAACATTTCGCGAGCGGTTTAAATTTTTGCCGTCTGCCGACCATTGCAGTCGCGTCCGCGGCTCGGCTGTAAAATTTTATCCCGACGGCGTCCTGCTATAAATTTTACCTGCTGCGGTTTTGTAAATTTGATTAAATTTTACTGCGCGCCGCGTAAAATCGTTATAGCGCAAGCGACAGCTAGAATTTATTTTGATAAATTCCATCCAAGCGCGGCGTATAAGAGAGCGCGCCGATAAATTCCACAAAAGCACTAAATTTATCGGCGTAAAAAAAAGGAGAAAAATGAAATTTTTAGACCGCTTGGGCGTGGATAGGAGCAGTTTTACCGATCTGTTTTCGGCATGTTTAGGCTGCGGTGTAGTGATGATGCAGGAGGCGGGCTCGAAGCTGATCGTAAAGGGCAGGCGCCGCTCTGTGGATCTAAAGCGCGGCGAGATCAGTTTCGGCGATGATACGCCGCGCGCCATTTGATATATCGGCAGCGAAGCAAACGTCGGCCGCACGTGGCTGTGGGGGTACGAGAACGTAAACCGCCTTGATGAGCGACTGCTTGCCCTTGCGCGAGATGTGCGCGATTTTGGCTTGCGGCACGGGCTAACGGAGCTTAGCACGCCCAAGCTTGCACTAAGCGAGGAGATAACGGGCATACTCTAAGCGCGATTGCGTGCGGATTGTCGCAGGAGCCGTTATGTTACTACCGCTGCCCGCACGCTGGCGGAGCGGTGTTTGTGGCGTTCGCGGCAGGCGAGTGCGTGAGCTCCGATGGCACGATCAAGCTCAGCATGGATGCAAACGAGCTTATCTCTTTGGCGCGGGATTACATAGGCGCATTTCAGTTAAATCACGCCGTTTTATCGGGGGCGCTTTTACTTAGAAATGGCACGAAATTTAGCGAAGCGGCGGGCAAGATCGTAGCAAATTTTAAAAATGATGCGCTCTTTTCGTTCGATAATTTGGGGCGGCTAAGCGAGGTGGAGTTCGCCGTATAGAGCCGCAAATCTCGCGCCGTGCATTCGCGGCTTTGAAATTTACGCCGTGAAATTTTGCCCTGCAAATTTATATCGTAGAATTTTGCGCCTTGCAATTTCGCTCGGTAAAATTTAGATCGCGGAATTCTGCCGCGTAAAATTTTGTCTTAAAATTTTGCGTCGTAAAATTCCTCTACTCTATCCGCGCCCAAGCCTCTAAATTTTAAATCAAAATCAGCCGCCGTCGATGTCGAAATCAAGATGCTCTTTGAAGTAGGCGCGCAGCCTGCGGCGGTCGCTGCGGCCGGGCGTGATCGCAAACCACAGCACGCGGTCGTTCAGATCCTTGCCGCGGATCAGCACGGTGTCGCGCAGCAAGATGTCGCGAAAGTCGCCGTTTAGCCGCCACGACGAGAGCGCCTTGGCGAAGATAAAGATCACGACGCCCACGACCATTATCACGAATGCCATCCCCACGCGCTCGCTCATGGCGATGCCGACTAGCCACAGCACGATCATCGATCCGATTCCGAATGTAAAGAACTGCTCGTGTTTTACGTAGCGGGAGTGGCTAAGCGCCGTATAGCTGGTGCAGGTGCGCAAAAAGCCCGGAGTGAGCCTAACGTAGTCGATATTAAAGAGCAGAATTTCGCTCTTGCCCGCGCCCGAGACGAAGGTGATCGCGTGGTCGCTAAATTTATACAGCCCACCACCGTCGCGCCCTTGATACCAAGCTACGCCTGCGATCAAAAGTCCTAAAATCCCGCCTCCACCGCGACTGCGTCCGTTGCCTAAAAAAATTTCATCTAAATCAAGGCCGGCCGACACGCCGTAAAAAAATACAAAGACCATCATCGCAATGACGAAGATCACGATAAAGGAGTTGTCGTTTTTGACGCTAAATCCGCCTGCGCTTGTGGTTCGTGCGCTGCGGCTGCGAAGGGCGGCTTTGTAGTCTTCGGTAGTAAAAGTAGGCATCGGCTTCCTTTCTTTAGGGGTTCCAAAACAGCTTGCGCGCGCTTTCAAAGCCCGTTTAAAACGGTGAAATTTTATAAAATTTCAGATCAAATTCGGATTAAATTTTAAATTTGAAGAGGCTTTAAAATTTAAATGGGTTGCAAATTTAAAGGATTTGAAATTTAGCCCGGGCTAAACCCCGTTTTTATATAATTGCACAAAATTTTAAAGGAGAAAAAATGAAAAAATTTTTTGCTTTGCTTCTTGCGGCGCTATTCTTTGTTGGTTGCGGGCAGTCTCAACCGAAAGTGCCGATCGCAAGCGCGTATAAATTCAAGGGCATTACCTACTACCACATCCAAAACCATAATCCGAAAAAATTTGTCTATCAATCGCCGGAAGCGGTCGAGAAAAAGTACAATGAGCAGCTTTTAGCGGCGTTAAAAGAGGCGAACCTGCTGGATCAAAACTCTACCGATGAGCTTAAAATTACAATAAAGCACCATAGGGGCTTTACGGGCGAAGCTACTCCGTTTCCTAGCGATAGAATCGGTGGCATAGAGTTTATTTATGAGGTTAAACTAGTAAGAAACGGCCAAATTTTAAGAAGCTACGTGCAAAATGACATCGAGCATTACGATCCGGGATTTTTCGGCAATATGAAAACCATAGCGTTGCAAAATACAGACGATAGCTATGAAAATGCCGCAATTACGGCTCTTGTCAAGCATTTAATGGAGATCATAAAGAGCTTTTAGCGGCTCAAGGGCTTTGCATTGCAAACTAAACTGCAGTAAAATTTTAAAACACGACTGGCTGGCGTATGTGGCGGTTCGCATGATCTAAACCATCATAAATAGTTTTTGATGCCTTGTGAACTTCTAAATCGCGGAATTTAAAAAAAACAGCTGCAAACCTGCGCGGTAAATTAAAGTGCAGTTTCGTAGAAATTAAGAAATCAATTGAAATTGCAGATGGTAGTAGCCTTGCTGAGGCAAATTCTGCTTTCTCGCAGTCAAATTCTGCGTTATAACGAAACCTTAAATGCTATAAATTTGAAATTCTGCGGCACGAAGCACTTGTTTATAGGCTATGAGCGTAGCCTTTTTTGCAAAGTCTTTATGTAGAGTACTGCGTGTTTTGCGTAATCTATCTTATAAGCCTTTTTAAGCTCATCCAAAAACCGCTCGCGGCTAAAAACAAAAATGAAAGCGAAGATAGGCAAAATATAAGCTTGCCGATCTGCCCAAAAATTTCGCCCGAATGAATATCTAAAACCGCCGTGCGTATCGTCATAAAACGCGGCATTTGCGCTTTCATATCGGCAAATTTAACATCCCTTAAAATTTCGCCGCTCGTAGCATCGATTGCGATCCTATTAAATTCATCGCTCTCGTCGCTCGCAATCCCGTATATCGCGCTATATACTCCGTCTTTCGGATTAAGCATTATGTTAAAAAATTTAAAATTTTCGTCGTGTTTTTGGGTAAAAATTTTAAACATCGCGTCGATCTCCCGTAGTTTGCTTGTATCCTTAAACCCAGACTTTTGGCTAGGTTCAAATTTTTCAGCTTTATAAATTTGCTCCTCGCCCAAAATTTTATTCGTTAGTCTTGCTAACCAGTCATAAGAAAAATATAGCCCGCTCGCGCTTATAGCAAAAAGTATTACAGCCGCATAGATGCCCGTGCATCCGTGGATCTGATAAAGTAGCGCGTAGCCGCGAACTTTGAAATTTATCTTTAGCGCCTTTGTGAGCTTGCGTCTAAAAAACGGATAATAGATCAAAATCCCGCTTAGCAAAAGCAAAATGAGCCCTAGCGTGCTAAGTGCCACGATTTGCCTGCCGATCTCGCGAGCCCCCTCGCCAAAGGCAAGCTCAAAGCCTAGATTTGTATGTAGGCTTAGCACAACGTTCATTATCCTCTCTTCATAGTTCTCGCCGACGATTTGTCCGTCATAAGGGCTCAAAAAATACGCTCTTGCTCGTCCTTTGCCGTCTTTGCCCGCGACTTCGATGCTTGCGCCGCCGTCTTTTATGCCGATTAACTCCGGCGTGAAGCTGCTTTGCTTCTCGCCGAAAATTTTTAAAATTTCAGAAATTTTTAGGCGAGGTACATCTTTTTGGACGGCGAAAGACTGCCGCTCGTTAATCGCGTCAAAAATTTCATCGTGATACGAGATGAAACATCCCGACAAGGCGACTACGAGCAGCGGTAGTGCACAAAGCAGAGACAAAATTAAATGGACGTTGAACCAAAAGTTTTTCTTTAAAACTCTCCTCATCGTTTAAATTTCATCTTTAAATTTTGCTCGAATTAAAAATTTACGTTGAAGCCGAGCTGAAATTTACGACCCTCAGCTATGAGGGCTCTGGTCGGTTTATCGTCTATTACTCTTTCGTTAAATACGTTATATACGCTAAAATTTACGCTAGCGTTTTTCGTGATTTTATAGTTAGTCCCGACGTCGGTGACGGCGTAGCCCTTAGTGTTTACATATACGCCGTTTTTTACCCTGCTTATATAATTTACCTGCGTCCAGAAGCTCAGATCGCTATTAAAGTCGTAATCAAGTCCCGTTTTTATCATATAGCGCGGGGTGTCGGTCAGCACTTTGCCCTCGTTTTCGCCTGATTTTTGTTTTGATTTAGCATAGGTATAGTTTGCGTGAAATGCTAAATTTGATAAAATTTTCCACTCGCCGCTAAGCTCAAGTCCGTCTATGGAGGCTCTGCCGATATTTACGTTTTCATAAATTCCAAAATAGGTTTTGCCTTGATAAACACAAGTCCAAGTAGCGGGATTATTAAAATCCGCTCCCGATCCCCAGCCGCCGCATCTTACGACGCTATCGATCTTGTCTTTGAAGTCGGTGTGAAAAACGGTCGCCGAAAGGCTTAGATTATCGTTATTGTCATACATCGTTCCGACCTCGTAATTTACGCTAGTTTCGGGCTTGAGGCTGCTTCGCCCCAGTCTGATACCGCGTCCGTGATTTATCGGAATTTTTAGCCCTTCGGATCTATCGTCGATATTAGGCGTCGTATAGCCCGCCGATACGCCTCCCTTAAACGATAAATTTTCATTTAGATGATAAACGATGTAGCCGCGCGGCGCAAAATGTCCGCCGTAGTCTTTGTCGTAGTTATATCTTAAGCCCGCAGTCAGCGCAAGCGCGTCCGTGATATAAAAATTATCCTCTCCAAATACCGACACATCCCATCTTTTTAGATGCGCATCATCGCTAAAGCCCGGCTCATTTTGTGATGAATCCAGCTTCTCATGGCGATACTGCGCGCCGAGCGTTAAGGTATTTGAGTCAAAAAGATACGAGCCTTGAGTATTAAATATCGTAGATCTTAGCCTGATGTCGCTTGCGGCTTGATCGGAAAAGGTTTTCGTAACCTCGTGCGATAGATAGGTATCGGTTAGAAATTTATCGTATCTTCCGCTATGCGAGAGCGAAATTTGATCGTCTTTGTCGTCTTCGTGAGTGTTATATCCCAGATACGCCGTTTTGCCTAGAGTTCTTGAGGTCAAGTTTTTCGTGTGTTTGTAATCAAGCGCGAGATCGTCGTTTTCGGTCGGCTTAAACATCAGCTTTGCGCCGAAATTCTTATCTGCGTCTTTTGGATTGCCGTAGTCTTTGGCGTCTTCAAATTTATGAAAATATCGTCCGTAAAGCGAAATTCCGAGCGCGTCGGGCACTATCGCGCCGCTTGCATAAAATCCCGTAGAGTAGCCATTGCCTATGTCTTTGTGCTGCGCGATCTCGTAGTAGCCGTTTATATTGGCGCTAGGTTCATTCGAAAAGCCTTTGGTGATGATGTTTATCACGCCACCCATAGCGTCCGTGCCGTATAGAGAACTCATCGGTCCGCGGATGACTTCCACGCGGGCGATAGCATTTGCGGGCGGGATGAAGCTTTGGATGCTTCCTTGCGAGCCGAAACCCGGAAATGCGCTCTCGCTGGAAACAGGACGACCGTCGATTAAAATTTTAGTATATTTTGAATCCATACCACGCATTCTGATATCGCTTTTGCCCTTCATTGAGCTAAATCTAGGCGCGGAATATACGCCTGGTATATCCTTTACGATGTCGGCTACGTCTTTGTGATTTCTCTTTTCGATCTCTTTTTGAGATATTACCGAGATCGATGCCGGCGCTTCTTTGATATCTTGCTCAAAGGCGGTGGCGCTTACGACGATCTCTCCTAAATCGGCCTCTTGCCCCCCCCCATAGTTGTGCGGTTAAAACCGAAACTGCCACGAGCGATAAATGCAAACTGCGCATTATTATGTCCTTTTGATAAAATTTTGCGAATGAAATTCACGGATGAAATTATAGCTCCGAAAAGATTAAATATTTATAAAATATTAAAAGGCGTTATCGCTATCAAGCATATTTGATTCTCCCGTGCAATCGCTAGTTATAGGCATTGATGAATAAAATTTTATTTGCTCTTGGCGGTTTAAGGAGAGAATGATAAATTTAAAGGCTAATGAGCTTTAAAAATTTACGCCGCGTTGTAAATATCAAAATTTAAATGCAGTGAGTTCGGGATATCTGTCATTAGTGTGCGCCGTGGGTTTTTGCAGAGAAATTTAATGAGACTTTGCGAAGCGTAGCCGACGAGTATGGGGGCTAGCAACAATTAAATTTTTATGACGAATAATTTAAAGTAGGGTATTTTTAATACTAATTTTTTAAGCGTTAAAATGCGACTTGCGGCGGCTGGTGCGGCAAATTTGCTCTGCGATTGCAGTTAAAATTTCCGCCACGCGGAGCAAATACCGCGCATAAATTGAATTCGCCGCATAGAAGCTAATTTTGCATCGCAGTTAAATCGACAATAGTCAAATCGCAGCGAGCTCGACGCTGCAAATTTAGAGCCCATAAGCGCAAGCGCTTAGCTTAGGCTGCGTTGCGCCTCTTACTACAAAGCGTCTAGTTCGCATTCCCGCAGCTATCTAAAACAAACCGCACAACGCTTTAAATTTTAAAATTTTATTTGAATAGGCTATTTACGCTCTCGTCGTGATATACGCGCCTGATGACCTCGCCGAAAAGCGGAGCGACGCTGATTACCTTGATGCGGTCGCTTTCCTGCTTTAGCGGGATCGTGTCGGTCACGACGAGGCCGTCTAGCGTGCCGCTTTCGATGCGCTCGTATGCCGGACCGCTTAGCACGGCGTGCGTGCAAAACGCGCTGACGCTCTTTGCGCCCTGTTCTTTAAATGCGCCCGCGGCCTTGACGATAGTGCCCGCGGTATCGATCATATCGTCGATTAGGATCACGTCCTTGCCCGCGACGTCGCCGATGATGTTCATCACCTCGCTTTTGTTCGCCTCCTCGCGGCGCTTATCGACGATCACCAGATCGAGCGAGAGCTTTTTGGCAAAGCTTCTAGCGCGCGCGACGCCGCCCACGTCGGGGCTGGCGATGATAGGATTTTTTAAATTTTTCTCTTTCAGGTAGTCCAAAAATATCAGCGAGCCGTAGAGGTTATCGACGGGTACATCGAAAAAGCCCTGTATCTGCCCCGCGTGCAGATCCATCGTGACGACGCGGTCGATGCCTGCCGTCTGCATCATATTTGCCACGAGCTTCGCGCTGATCGGCACGCGCGGGGCTGCTTTGCGGTCTTGGCGAGCGTAGCCGAAGTAGGGCACGACTGCCGTGATCGAGTTCGCGCTGGAGCGTTTCAGAGCGTCGGTTAGGATCAAAAGCTCCATCAGATTGGAGTTTGCGGGCGCGCAGGTCGGTTGGATGACGAAGACGTCCTTGCCGCGCACGCTCTCGCCGATCTGGACGCTGATTTCGCCGTCGCTAAAGGTTTTGATCGCGCACTCGCTAAGCGGCAGCGAGAGATATTTGGAGATTTTTTTGGCAAATTCGGGATTTGCGGTGCCGGAGAAAATTTTATATCCGCGCATTTTGATGACCTTTGGATTGAGATTTGCTCGAATTCTACACCAAAAGCGCTAAATTTTAGCTAATTCGCCCGTCGCGCTCGCGTAAAATTCATAAGCGAGCATCGCGGGCCGCCGCACGTTTGCGAGATAAATTCTTTAAAATTTCAGGGCGCCTCGGTTCGCCGCGGTTTTACTTTTGGCGAAATTCGGCTTTGACTTACGGCGCCCGCGAGCGATCGTAGCTCGCGTTTTTGCACGAGCAGCCGCACAGATTGCGGGCAAAACCGTATCGTAAAGTTTGATGAAAGTCTGAGAGAGCGCATCAGGCGGGAGTACGGTACGGCTAAAGTCGTATCGCGGAGGGCAGGGTGCGGATGAGCGCGGAATTTTATATTTGCTATGCAAACGCGCAAATTTTATTTTTGAACTGCGGAAAGTGCGTTTAAATTTAAATTTTGAGCTCGCACGGGACAGACTGCGCGGATACCTGCGGCGCGC
Organism: uncultured Campylobacter sp.; assembly: GCA_900539505.1. GTDB lineage: Bacteria > Campylobacterota > Campylobacteria > Campylobacterales > Campylobacteraceae > Campylobacter_B. The sequence continues at coordinate 16,990 of UQCL01000027.1, forward strand.
TAAATTTTAGACTGCCGCGGCGTATGAATTTTAGATCGCCAGCGCGGTTAAATTTAAAGCGCGCTTTGACGATCAAATTTTAAAAATCGCTCTTTAGAGCTTGATTGTGCGCTGCGAAATTTTAAAATTTATCGTGCGAGCTCCATTCGCCGCGTAAATTTAGATACTGCCTTTGCGCGCTTAAATTTTAAAATCGCACGGGCTCGCTTCGCCGCGTAAATTTCGATATTGTTTTCACTCACTTAAATTTAAAATCGCGCGATGCGGCGTAAATTTAATCCGCAGCGAGCGCTATTCCGTGATTTTGGTGGGCTCGCCGAAAAGCCTATTCATCTCGGAGATTAAAATTTCCTTGCCGTCCTGCGCGCCGTTTGCGAGCTCAGCGAGGCCTGCTTTGGCGGCGCGCACGCTCTTGCTCGTATCGCGAGGCTTTGCGGCGTAGTTTTGCGGATCGGTGGATCTTAGCAGATCGTCTTTGGGCGGCTGTTTTTCGCCCTCGCCGCTAGCGCCGTTTTTTTGCGGTTTTGCCGCTTTTGGCGCGGAATTTTCTTCGGAATTTTCGCCGCCGCTTGAAATTTCATTTTGCTCGGAGTTTGCGGTCTTGCTTGCGCCCGAGTTGGAATTTTGCGCGCCGCTCGAGTTTTCAAGCGGTTTTGTCGCACTGCCTGTCCCGTCTTTTGCTTTATCATTCGCTGTGCTATCTACGTTACTAGAGGCGGAATTTTCTGCGCTGTTTTGTGCAGAATTTTCCTGCTTCTGTGGCGCGCTTTGCTCGATCTTGATGGCTGCGCTCTCGCCGAAGAGTGATTTTAACACGCTATTTATCGCTCGCGAGCCCTTGCGTAGGTACTCTCTGTCCTGTCCCTGCGCGCGCGAGAGCAGATACAGCGTGCCGCGTTCAAATTTTAAAAATTCCACGCACTTGCTAAATTTCTCGCCCAGATCGTAATCTCGGTCGTAAATTTTGGCTAAAAAATTCTCGTAAATTTCATTTTGAGCGCCCATTTTGATGGAAGAGTTAGAATTTTGCGCCTGTGCCGCCGCGCCCGGTTTGATCTCACTGCTTGCGTCAGGGCTTTGTTTTGCCGTACCGCCAGCACTGGAGTTTTGTACCGAGCTTGCGGGGCGTTTTGCGCCTGCCGTAAAGCTAGGCACGCCGCTTGTTGCGCTACCCTGGTCGCTTGATGTAAAAGCCGCGCCGTCCGGCTCGCTATTTGGCGCAAATGTCGCGCTTTGGTTTAAATTTGACCTAAAATTCGGCGCGGAGCTTTGCGCGTTTAAATTAGGCGCCGAAGCGGAAGCATAGCCCTCGCCTTGATCCAGCGATCTGCCGACCTCTATGAGCTCGTCGATCTCGCGCAGATTTACTGCCTCCATCATCATAAAAATCATCATAGAGATCGCGTAGGTGTTATCGGGGCTGATGGCAAGCATGCTCTTAGCGCCCGCTAAAATGCGGAAAAACCGCTCATACATCAGCAGGCTAAATTTCGCGTCGCGTCGCAGGAATTTATCCTTTAAATTTGCGATCATCTCGTCGATTATCGTCTCGGCGTTGTAGTTTTCGACCTCTTTGATGATCTCGATCGCGCCCGCGCGGTCCTGGCGCAGCACGACGTCTAAAATTTCGCCTATTTTAGCGGGATCGAGCAAGCCCAACATATCGGCGATCGCGCGCTCGGTGATGCCTTCGCGGCTAAAGATAATCGCCTGATCGAGGAGCGTGAGCGTGTCTCGTAGCGAGCCCGAGCCGCTGCGCGCTAGAATTTCGAGCGCGCCCTCTTCGTAAACGATGTTTTCGGTTTTTAAAATTTGCTCTAGATGCGCTACGACGGCGCTTTTAGCGATCGGCTTAAAGCGAAAGTGCTGCGTGCGCGATAGCACGGTGACTGGAAGCTTGAGCGGATCGGTCGTCGCAAGGATAAATTTTACGTAAGAAGGCGGCTCCTCAAGCGTCTTTAAAAGCGCGTTGGAGGCCTCTTTGGTGAGCATATGCACCTCGTCAATGATGAAAATTTTAAAGCGCGCGCTTGCGGGATGATACTTCGTCTGCTCGATGAGCTCGCGGATATCGTCGATCTTGCGGTGGCTGGCGGCGTCCATCTCGATGATGTCGATGTGGCGCCCCTCGTTTGCCATTACGCAGTTATCGCAGATCTCGCACGGCTTGCCGGTAGGGCCTTTATCGCATAAAAGCGCTTTGGCAAAAATCCTAGCCGTCGAGGTTTTGCCGCTGCCGCGAAGTCCGCTGAAAAGATATGCGTGGCTCAGCCTGCCCGAATCCAGCGCGTGCGCGAGGCTTGTGGCGACGGCGTCTTGACCGATGAGCTGCTCGAAGCTTTTGGGTCTGTATTTTAAAGCGAGTGCTTGCAAAATTTCTCCTTTGATCTTACAATGATACAAAAAAATCTATAAATTTTAAATTTAGTGCTACAATGCGCCCGAATTTCAGAAAAAGGATCAAAATGAAAAAATTTTTAATCGGCGTATTTGCGCTATTTTTTGTCGCCTGCTCGCAAACCAGCAGCGTCATCAGCCTAAATCCGTATCTTTCTAAGGCCGATCAGACCGTAAGCGGCAAGTCGGTAAATATCAACGCGATCAACGATCAGCGCGAAAATCAGATGGTAATCGCCGTTATAAACGACAACGACGGCAAACTCGTCGATGAAGTGCTTTTAAAAAACAATCTCTCGGCGTGGTTCGATAAGGCTTTGCGCGCAGAGCTTGAGGCTCGCGGCGTAAGGATCGATCCTGCAAGCCCGAATATCGTAACCGTAAATATTAGAAGCATCTCGGCAGCGATCAACGGCTACTCGAAAGAAAATATGAGCGCAAGAGGCGAGGTTGCGATCTCTATCGTGCAGGGCAACAAAACCACTACTAAGCGCGTTTCGCAGGATCAGAGCCAATTTACCGCGCTTCGCACGGCTAGATCGCTTAATCCTTTCGTGCAAAGCTTACTTGGCGACATCGTCAAAAAATCCGCCGATCAAATCATCTTGACGCTTTAGATGCGCTGCGTAAATTGCGGCGCGTTTAGCCTGCGCACGATCTGCGCCGCCTGCGCCGCAAATTTAGCCGAATGCCGCCTAAGTATGCGGCAGGTGGAGGGCTTTAGCGTATTTTATTACTACGGCTACTCCGAAATTCGCGAGCTCATACTTTCTAAACATCACGAATACGGCGCTGCGGTGCTTGCGCGCATAGCCTCTTTAAGCCTAGCGAAATTCCCGCTTCATCTGCAGCGCGAAATTTCTACAAATCCGCAAAACTACGAAGCGTTTAAAACGGACGGGGTTTTTAAATTTAACGCCGTGCCGCTGGATGATGACGCTCGCAGCGGCTATTCGCACACGGCGATCTTAGCCCGCGCGCTAAAAAGCGAGCTTGTGGGGCCTAAATTTCACTGCCTGCGCGCGCAAAATCGCGTCAAATACAGCGGGCAGAGTTTGGAATTTCGCCTAAAACACAAGCGAAATTTTAAAATTTTAACCCCGCCGCAATTCCCCGTGATCCTAGTGGACGACATCATCACCTCGGGCCTTAGCATGCTGCAAGCGCGCGAGACTTTGATCGATGGCGGCTTTATGCCCGTGTGCGGCTTGGTTTTAGCTAATGCAAAAGAATAATTCGCTATAATCGCGCTTTAAAATTTAAAAGGATATTTATGCAATCAAATATGTTTGAAAATCAGGAGATCATCGATATCGACGTCGAAGAATCGATCAAGACGAGCTATCTTGATTATTCGATGAGCGTTATCATCGGTCGCGCGCTACCGGATGCCAGAGACGGTCTAAAGCCGGTGCATAGGCGAATTTTATATGCGATGAACGATCTTGGCGTGGGCTCTCGCCAGCCATATAAAAAATCTGCTCGTATCGTAGGCGACGTCATCGGTAAATACCATCCGCACGGCGATACCGCCGTTTACGACGCGCTCGTGCGAATGGCGCAGAGCTTTTCGATGAGAATTCCTTCCGTGGACGGGCAGGGTAACTTCGGATCGATCGACGGCGACGGCGCGGCGGCGATGAGGTATACCGAAGCGCGTATGACGCCGCTAGCCGAGGAGCTGCTAAAAGACCTGGATAAAGAGACGGTCGATTTTGTACCCAACTATGACGAGAGCTTAAACGAGCCCGACGTATTGCCTGCACGCGTGCCGAATTTGCTGCTTAACGGCTCAAGCGGAATCGCCGTAGGAATGGCGACGAATATCCCGCCGCACAGCCTAGATGAGCTTGTAGGCGGTCTTTTGATACTGCTTGAGAATAAAAACGCAAGCCTAGAAGAGATCATGGGCGAGATCAAGGGTCCCGATTTTCCGACCGGCGGTATAATCTACGGCAAAAAGGGGATCATCGAAGCGTATAAAACGGGCAGAGGGCGGGTTAAAATTCGCGCTAAAACCCATATTGAAAAAAAAGCTAATAAAGATGTCATCGTAATCGACGAGCTGCCGTATCAGACCAATAAAGCGCGCCTGATCGAGCAGATCGCAGATCTTGTAAAAGAAAAGCAGATTGAGGGCATCTCCGAGGTGCGCGACGAGAGCGATCGCGACGGAATTCGCGTAGTAATAGAGCTTAAGCGCGACGCGATGAGCGAGATCGTGCTGAATAATCTATTTAAGCAAACCACGATGGAGGCGACCTTCGGCGTGATAATGCTCGCAATCGACGGCAAGGAGCCGAAGATTTTCACGCTGATAGAGCTTTTGAAGCTGTTTTTGAACCATAGAAAAACCGTCATCATCCGCCGCACGATTTTTGAGCTTCAAAAAGCGCGCGCCAGAGCGCACATCTTGGAGGGCTTAAAGATCGCGCTAGATAACATCGACGAAGTGATCGACGTGATTAGAAACTCCGCCGACACCAACGTCGCGCGCGAAAATTTAATGAGCAGATTCGGTCTTAGCGAGGCGCAATCGGGTGCGATTTTGGATATGAGGCTAAGCCGTTTAACGGGGCTTGAGCGCGAAAAGATCGAGGAGGAGCTAAAAGAAATTTTAGCCGAGATAAAGCGGCTTGATGCGATCCTAAAGAGCGAGGAGCTGATTGAGGGGATCATCAAAGATGAGCTTTTGGAGATCAAGGATAAATTTAAATGCCCGCGCATCACCGAAATCGTCGATGACTACGAGGATATCGACATCGAAGATCTCATCGCGAATGAAAATATGGTCGTTACGATCACTCACCGCGGCTACATCAAGCGCGTGCCTAGCAAGACTTACGAGAAGCAAAAGCGTGGCGGCAAGGGGCGCGTGGCGGTCACGACGTATGATGACGACTTCATCGAGAGCTTTTTTACGTCCAACACCCACGATACGCTTATGTTTATCACCGACCGCGGGCAGCTTTACTGGCTTAAGGTCTATAAAATTCCAGAGGGCTCGCGCACCGCAAAGGGCAAAGCGGTAGTAAATTTAATCCAGCTCGGCGCGGACGAAAAGATAATGGCGATCATCCCTACGACCGATTTTGATCCGAGCAAGTCGCTCGTATTTTTCACTCGCAACGGCATCGTAAAACGCACGAATTTAAGCGAGTTTAAAAACATCCGCTCACTCGGTATCCGCGCTATCAGCCTAGATGAGGACGATACGCTGGTGACTGCTCTCATCGCTCCAAACAGCGCCGAGGAGATGCAAAACTACAAAGGAGGCGCTCTAAGCGGCGACGATCTGGACGGCGGCGAGGCTGAGGAAATTCTAGAGCAGACCGAGCAGGATATTTTGGAGGGAAGCGAGAATGAAATTTCAGATGAAATTTCGCAAGACGAAGGCACTCAAGAGGGCGAGCCGCAAAGCGCTAACGAAAATATGCTCTTCATCGCTACGAAAAAGGGAATGTGCCTTAAATTTAATCTAAATAAAATTCGCCAAATGGGGCGCATCGCTCGCGGCGTAAAGGGGATTAAATTTAAAGAGAAAGGCGACGAAGTTATCGGCGCTGCGTTTATTTTAAGCGATATGCAAGAAATTTTAAGCGTGAGCCAAAAGGGTATCGGCAAGCGCACTACCGCGAGCGAGTATCGTCTAACAAACCGCGGCGGCAAGGGCGTCATCTGCATGAAGCTCACCAACCGCACGGGAGAGCTCATCGGCGTCGTGATGGTCGATGAGGAGATGGATCTCATGGCGCTAACCACCAGCGGCAAGATGATCCGCGTCGATATGCAAAGCATCCGCAAAGCGGGCCGTAACACCAGCGGCGTCATCGTCGTAAATGTCGAGGGCGACGACGTCGTGAGCATCGCGACCTGCCCGAAAGCCGAGGAGGGCGACGAGGGCGAAGCGGACGAGCTTGCGCAGGATGAAAATTTATTAAATTCAAATTTAGATAGTAAAGATTCGCAGAGCGACGGCCCTAGCGATGAAATTTTAAAAGGAGGAGAGGATGAGTAGTTATAATATCGCCATCGTAGGCGCTACCGGCGCCGTAGGCGAGGAGATTTTGCGCGTCTTAGACGAGATGAACTTTCCCGTAAAGGACATACTGCCGCTTGCAAGCGCAAAGAGTGCGGGCGAGAAGGTGGAATTTCGCGGCAAAGAATACGTCGTGAGGGAGCTTACCGACAGCACTTTCGACGAAAACGAGATCGACATCGCGTTTTTTAGCGCGGGCGGCTCTATTTCGGCGCACTACGTGCCATTCGCTGCAGCAAGCGGCGCAGTGGTGATCGACAACACGAGCCACTTTCGCATGCAAGAAAATGTCCCGCTCGTAGTACCCGAGTGTAATCCTCAGGATATAAAGCTATGGGAAGAGACAGGCATCATCGCTAATCCGAACTGCTCAACTATCCAGATGGTTCAAATTCTTAAGCCGCTTGATGACGCGTTTGATATCGAGCGCGTAGATGTAAGCACCTACCAGGCGACAAGCGGTGCAGGTAAAGAGGGTATGAGCGAGCTTGTAGAGCAGCTGCAGCAGTTTTTCGCTTTTAAGCTTGATGAGTGCGAGCCGAAGGTTTTCCCACATCAGATCGCGATGAATGTCATCCCGCACATCGATGTATTTTTGGACAACGACTACACCAAAGAAGAGATGAAGATGGTGAATGAAACGCAGAAAATTTTGCATAAAAACTTCGCCGTTTCGGCTACCTGCGTGCGCGTGCCGGTGCTTCGCAGCCACAGCGAGGCGATCACGATAAAATTTAAAAAGGATTTCGAGATTAGCCGCGTGCGCGAAATTTTAAGAAACGCGTCTAGCATCGTGCTTGCAGACGATCCGAGCAAAAACGAGTACCCGATGCCGCTGCTTTCGAGCGACACGAACGAAACCTACGTCGGCAGGCTCCGCAGGGATAATTTCGATGATAAAATTCTGCATCTTTGGTGCAGCGCCGATCAGATCCGCGTCGGAGCGGCGACAAACGCCGTACGCATCGCGCTTCGCTGGATCGATATGCAGCAAGACAGATAGGATAAATTTAGTAAGGCTGCCGAGTCTTTGTGCGCAGATACGGTCGCGTGCGCGATTTCGGCGCCGAGGTTGCGCGAATAAATTTGCAAATCAACCTAGTTAAAATTTAATGCCGCGAGCTGAAATTTTGCGCCTTTAACCTGGCGCAAAATTTTAAAGATTCAAATGGACGCCATCAAATGGGGTAAATTTACGCGGTTGCAAACGAGCGCAAATTTAAACGAACGCTTCGGCATGGAGCGGCTTTTAAATTTATACGTTCGTTTGTGTAGCGCGCTACTCGAATTAAAATTTAAGGAAGAAATGAAAGCTATATTTGAAAAATTTTTGCTTTGCAGCAAATTTTTAACCCTCCTGCCAGTGCTTTTTTGCATCGCGGCAGGCGCAGCGATATTTGTGATGGCAAGCTACGAAATTGGCTCGGCGCTCTATAAAATCATAGAATTTTTTCTAGCCCCGCAGAGTGAGCGAGCGCTTTACGTCGATATTTTAAGCGAGATAATAACGGCGATCGATCTGTATCTGGTCGCTATAGTGCTGCTAATCTTCGTATTTGGAATTTATGAGCTGTTTATCGACGAGTTTGTGGATCTAAATTTGCAAGTTTTAAAGATCGCCTCGCTGGATGAGCTAAAACATAAACTCGGCAGCGTCATCATAATGGTGCTGGTAGTGGATTTCTTTAAGCAAATTTTACACACCGATTTTACTACCCCTTTGGATATGCTTTTGCTCGCAGGGGCTATCTTTGCGGTTTGTTTGTCTTTGTATATTTTGAGTAAATTTAAAGGATAAAAATGGTTTTCATCGACGCATGCTTCGGCAAAGAGACCCCATACACGCCCATTTGGATGATGCGCCAGGCGGGGCGCTACCTGCCGCAATACATGGCGGTGCGCGAGAGGGCGGGCGATTTTTTGAGCCTGTGCCGCGACTACCGCGCTGCTAGCGAGGTAACGATCCAGCCCGTGGAGATTTTGGGCGTCGATGCGGCGATACTTTTTAGCGATATTTTGGTCGTGCCGATGCAGATGGGTATGGATCTGCGCTTCGAAGCGGGCGAGGGACCGAAATTTAGCGATCCGATCCGCTCTCAGGGCGATCTGGCGCGCCTTGATCCGCAAAAGGCAGCGGCAGAGCTCGGATACGTTTATGATACGATCTCGCTTACACGCTCTCGCCTTGCCGCGGATAAAGCGCTTATCGGCTTTTGCGGCGCGCCGTGGACGATCGCTACCTATATGATCGAGGGCGGCAGCAGTAAAAATTACGCCGTTTGCAAAAGGATGCTCTACGAAAATCCGCAGCTTCTGCATGAAATTTTGCGCCTCGTTACGGAGGCGACGAAGCTTTATCTGGCGCGCCAGATCGGCTCGGGCGTCGATGCGGTGCAGATCTTCGACAGCTGGGCGGGCGCGCTGGAGCCGAGCGCGTACGAGGAGTTCGGGTGGCGATACATCCTAGAAATCACGGAATTTTTAAAGGCGAAATTCCCGCATATCCCGCTCATCGTCTTCGCCAAGGGCACAGGTGCACAGATGTCGCGGCTGAGCAGTATCGCGGTGCAGCGAGGCAAGGCGAGCTTTGACGTATGGGGCGTGGATTGGAGCACTCCGATCGGGCTTGCGCGCGAGCAGCTCGGGGGCAAATTTGCGCTTCAAGGTAACCTGGAGCCGATGCGGCTATACGACCGCGGCGCGATAGAATCGGGCGTGCGCGAGATTTTAGCGGCGATGAAGGGTGCCGCGCATATCTTTAATCTAGGGCATGGAATTTTGCCCGACGTAAGCGTGCAAAACGCCAAATATCTAGTGGATCTGGTGCACGAGCTAAGCGCGCGCTGAAACCTTATTTTGCGAGAGCCTGCTTGCAGCACGCCACTGTGAAATTTTATAGAGCCGTAATTTAAAATTTCATTCGCCAGGGTCAGCCTGCTTTGCTTCCGCGTGATTTTTTCCGCTGTCCATAAATTTTAAATTTTGCACCGCTTTTACGCCGCCAAAACAGCGCGCAGAACGCAAAGCTTTAAAATTTTAAAATTCTGCGCCGTTTTGCGCGGCGGTATCGCTAAATTTTAAAATTTAGTGCAATTTGAAATTTTATGCCGCTTTTACGCCGAGCGAGACTTAAAATTTTACGCGCTATGTATGCGACGGCGTAAAATACCGCGAGCTCGCGAGTTTAAATTTAGCCCGCACATTAAATTTATGGCTCTCACGCCCTAGATTTAAGGATAAATTCAAAGCTCTAAGTTTAAAATTTCGCCATAGCGGCGTTGCCGCGCGGAAATGAAATTTCGCATAAAAACGGCGCTAAATTTCAGCGTGCGGAAGTTAAATTTCAAGGCATAAATT